>NZ_JAJDKB010000018.1:0-50164 GCF_020589955.1 Faecalibacillus sp. TM498 | reverse complement strand
TGATCCTTAATGAAATGAAGAATATACATATCTCTACTGCAGATGTCGCTAGAAAATATAATATTTCTGATACTTCCGTACATTATATATTTCTACAATATTTGAACATAAAACGTCTTCCTTTACCTGAAATAATTTCTGTCGACGAAGTATTTTTAGATATTGACTATAAGCATCGTTATGCATTGGTTATCATGGATTTTGATTCCTCAGAAATTATCGATATTCTTCCCAACAGATGGGAAGAAACGACCAATGCCTACTTTTTATCTATTCCATTGGAAGAACGAAAAAACGTTAAATACCTTATCTGTGACATGTACAATCCCTATATCAACTATACGAAGCGTTACTTTCCTAACAGTATTGCCATCATTGATAGTTTTCACGTTGTTTCTTGGATCATAAGAAAGATAAATAACTATATCAATGATCTAAAAAAGAAATTCCAAATAAGAGATAAAAAGATTTACGAAGACTCTTGTATAAAAAATAACAGACCTATAGATTTTAAAAATATGCCGACATCTAAAGAAGTCTATCTGCTTAATAATTTTAAATGGCTCATATTACAAAATGTAGAAAATATAGACTATCAAAGTAATGTTAGATACAACCACAAATTAAAAGCTTATTTAAATACTTATGACTATGAAAAAATGTTTTTCCAATTAGACGATAACCTTGTACAAATCAGACGTCTAAAAGAAAAATATATTGAATTTAATAAAACAGAAGAAAGGGACCTAGAAAAAATCAATACTCTTTTAAGCAATATTATTGATTGTTATTCTCATTCGACATTGATTATGTTTAAAGAATTTTCTGAACTATTAAAAGCTCATAAACAAGAAATCATCAATTCATTTATTTATATAACTGATAATAATGGAAATGAACGAAGACTATCTAATGGACCTATGGAAGGATATAATAGGACTCCTAAAGATTTCAAAAGAAATTCAAGAGGATTAAGTAATTTTGAATATGTAAGAAGCAGATTGATTTGGGCTAACAGGAAAAATGAATCTATTTTAGCCATTCCTAAATCAAAAAAAGAAGTATATAAATTTAAAAAATAACTTGTTAAATGTATCTAGACAAAATGAAAGGAACAACCTATTTGATTGTTCCTTTAAACTTATTTTCTTTTGAATTTTTAGGTTGCCCCCTAAAGTGCCCCCTAACTTTCAACAGGTTTTTCTTAAAACCCCTAAAGTTGTCCCCTAAATAATTTGGCTTTCCCCCTAAATTATTTGGTTACCCAACTTTTTCGGTTCACTTCAAAAATCCTCCATTTTTATTTAATTCTTACAAATCGATCTTTAATATCTTTGACCTTTACACCTTGTGTAACTGTCGCATTTTCATCACTATACTGTGATATAGTGCAATCGTCATCTATTTTATCTTCATAACTAATAACAAAATAAATATCTTTTTCACCATTATTGATTACTAAATAACATTCCTTTTCTTTATCAAACATCTTTGTTATATCAATCGCTTTATCTTGATAATAGAATAAACATTTATCTTCTTTTTCATCATAAACAATTTCACTATTATCATTCATACTTTCTGCAAGTTCATCACCACTCATTGGTTCTATTCCTGTAAGTGTTCCTTTTGATCCTGAGTGTGTTCCCATATCAATGACGTTACCATCCTCATCTGTCGTATAGAAATGATAAACATGATCTTCCACTTCTTCATATTGAATCATTCTTTTTTCTCCATGAAACCATACCTCTATCTTACTTTGTATACCCCCTATATCGAAAGCATAAGCTACGGTAAATGTGGAAAGTAATATAATAAATGAAGTGACAAAAGTAATAAGGGATTTAGGTATTCTATTTTGACTTAAATTAACTTCTTTTTGATAATGAACATGTTTAAACGCTTGTTTATACGCTTCTTTATTCTTCATCATTCCAATTCTCCTTGAGTTGTTTTTTTAATAATTGTCTTGCTCTAGAAAGTCTTACTTTGACATTTCCTTCATTTAATTTTAATTGTTGAGCAATTTCTTTAATTGAATAATCTTCATAATAATATAAGTGAATCACAATACTATACTTTGATGGCAAAGCCATCACTGCTTGAAATAATTCTTCATCCTGTGATCTATCAAATGGAATCGTTGCCATATAATCTTCCATAGATACTTGTTTTCTTTTCCAAAACTTTCTTTGAATATCTTTAGCTTTATTAATTGCTACTTTATATAACCAAGATTCTATATGTTCCTTTGATTCAAAATCTTTTTTATATGTATGATATCTAAGAAAAGTTTCTTGAACAACATCCTCAGCATCATCAGGATTTTTTAACATCGTTAATCCTATCGCAAAAATACGATCTTTATATGTTGCAATCACTTGTTCTGTATCTATCTTCATAACTGCCTCCTCAAGAGCTCTTTCACTTATAATACGTTTTATATAGAAAAAAGGTAACAAAAAGTCTATGTATTTCTACATAAACTTTTTATTACTTATTCATCTCTATGATAAAATGAACTTCTTCGTCTTGTACAACTTTACAAGTATAGTTATGTAAATCTAAAATATTTTTAACAATCGCTAATCCCATTCCTGTAGAATTTGTATCATTTCTGGATACATCTGCTTTATAGAGAGGTTCAAATATATGATTAATATCTTTATTTTCTATTTTTGATCCATCGTTACTTATAATTATTTTTTCTTGTCTATAAACAATATTTATTTTTTTATTTGCATATTTAAAAGCATTGTTGATTAGATTGTCAAAGACAATCATCATCAATTGTTGATCACATGAAATATTGATTTTAGGATCAATATCAATCGTAATGATTTTTGATTCTAAATCATAATGTTTTAATACTTCTTCAATCATTGGCGAAAGATTATAATTTTGTTTATGCAACTGATAAGACTTTGTCGTTCTTGTATATATCAACATTTGATTTAAAAGATTATTCATATGCTTAGATTCATCTTCGATCATTCTTAAGTATTTATGTTGTTTTTCAGGATTAACATTTTCTATCAACATTTCTGTACTATTTAAAATAACTGCGTTTGGTGTCTTCATTTCATGGGCCATTGCATTGATAAATAAGTTTCTTGTTTTATTTAATTCTTCTCTTTCATTTTCAAGATACGTATATATAAAATAAATACATGATAGAATAATTTGTACTAAACTAAACATTAAAATAAATCTATCTTTTAGACTATCTAAAACAATATTTGGGGTATCGATAAACATATTAAGTTTTATACTATTTTCTTTATTTACATAATGAACATATATCTTTGACTTATCAGAAGAAATAGCACATGTTTCTTGTTCTACTTTAATATCTTTTTCTTTTGGATTCTTTTCTAGTGTTTGTTTTGAATTAAAAAACATTAATTCAAAATCACCAAGTCTATTTTGATCGTTTGCTTTTTTATTTTGATATTTATACCATGAATAATAATTCATTGTTCCTTGTGAGTTACCGAGTTTATAAGTCATATGACTATTTTCATCATAAAAGACAATTTGATCTATGATGTATTGATTATCTTTTGAATGAAAACTCATCTTTTTTATAGTACAACCATCTTGATTTTGATTATAAAAGTCTAATAAATTATTTATCTCTTTTTTATTAAAAGATTTTTCTAGATTAAAAAGAGTATACTTATCATTTGTACTATCTTTAAAAAAGATAATAAAGTTTTTATTATTTAATTTATATTTATCTTTTACTTTATATTCAAAAGCTATATTTTGTTTAATATCAAAACCATTACCATCATAAATAGCAGATAGTACATCATGCATATTATTTTCAATATTTTTATCACTTTGCGTTATCATTTTATTCGTAACATCACTTGCTAGTGACCACATAACAGTATCCATTGTATTAAGATTACTCGTGTACATCTGCCTACCTATAATAAAAACAATAATTAACACACTTTCAATTAATAAAAATCTTTTAAATTTCTTATTTTTAAAGGCAAGATAAAACATGCCTAATAATAAAACAATACTTAATGCTCTTAAAAAATCAACCATTTTCAAACACCTTCGTTTCAAAACAATAACCTTGTTTAATCACTGTCTTTATTCCCTTTTGATAAGGTCCCAAGGCTTTTCTTAATATTTTAATATGTGTATCAACACTTCTTTCCTGTCCTTTATAATCAAATCCCCACACTTTTAATAAAATCTGTTCTCTAGATAAGATTTGATTTGGATTTTTTATAAAATATTCTAATATTTTATAATCTATTATTTTTAAATTCAAATTTTGATTATTAAGATATGCTTGTTTTTCTCTTGTATTTAACTTTAATATACCTTTTTCTAAAAATTGATAATGTTTTCTGTTTGTAATAGCTTTACATTTAGCAAGTAATACAGGTAAGGAAAATGGTTTAATAATATAATCATCACAACCTAATTCATAACCCTTTAATTGATCAACTTCTTGTACTTTGGCTGTAATAAAAAGTATCGGTGTTTCTTCTTTTTCACGTACCTTTTGACATAAAGTAAATCCATCCATCTTAGGCATCATTACATCTAATAAAATAAGATCAAAACTTTCTGTTAAAAAGCAATAATAAGCATCTTCTCCATTATCAAAACTTTTTACTTCATAGTCATTTTCTACTAAGTAATCTTCTAGTATTTCTCTTAAATGATCATGATCTTCAGCAAGTAGTATCTTCATAACAATACCTCCCTTCATCTTTAATATACTTTCTTCATTTGTAATCTTTGTGTAAGTTCTTTAATAATTTAATTTTATATTATGATATCTTAAAGATTCAACTCTATTCCATCATATTTCATATAAAAAAGAAACAGTATCATACTGTTTCCCTCGCCCTAGTTATTATTATCTTTTTTTGGTAAATACCAATAATTATTGAACTGATATAAGAATGTTTTTGAACCCGGTGGCATTTCTACAAATGCATGATATACATTCATGAAATCTACTGCTGAATTTGCAACAACAAACATAGCGGCCATTCCTAAAAAAAACTTACATTTTGTTAATGAAATATAATAAGGAACTAAACCAAATAAAATATCAGGAATAAGATTGATAGCTATATATTTTTTCTTTGTAAACTCTGTTGTATATACTCCTGCAAAACCAACACGTGGTATTTTAAACATATAAATTTCTTTATAGAAATAAAACTGACATAGTTTTGAAAGAACTAATAAAATATTTGCGAGTATAAAATAGCTAAAAAGATTTGATAAATCCATAGAATCAACATCTCTAAAAAGAACATTTAAATATTCTGGTACAAACATAATACATATAATAATAAAAGTAACAATACTTGTTTGTATATTCTGTTTTTTTCTATCCGTTGGTTCATTAAATCGAATAGCCCCTTCTTTAAGCTTATTTGTTGGAAGTGGATTAGTTTCTGGATCTAATTTCCCCATATATTTTATCTTCATAAGTTGTCTCCCCATATATCCTGTTTCACTTTTATCTATAAATACATCATACCATACATATCACTATTTATTTTACTAAAACATAATACAAAAAAAAGAATGACATAACGCCATTCTCTTATAAGTTCTTAATATCTTGAACGACACGTTGTAAATCTTCTCTGATTTTAATAGATTGTGGACAAAGTTTTTCACATTTACCACATTTTTTACAAAATTCAGCTTGTGCATCTCCTAGATTTGTATAACGTCTTTTAGCTGTATCTTTAAGACCTAACATACCATATTCATTCCATAACTTGAAGTTACCTGGAATATCAATTCCAAATGGACAAGGCATACAATAACGACATCCTGTACATCCATTTTTAGTTTTTGCTTTAATCATATTAGCTACTTTTTCTACAAGTTTTTCTTCATCTTGATCTAATGGTTTAAAATCTTTAAAAGTAGCTAAGTTATCTTCTACTTGAGCATAAGTTGACATACCACTTAAAACAACTTTAACATTTGGAAGTGAAGCCACAAAACGTAAAGCCCAACTTGAAATGCTAACATTTTGATTATAGTTAGTAAAGACTTTTTCAATATCATCTGAAAGGCTAGCAAGAGCTCCGCCTTTAATAGGTTCCATAATAACTAATGGTACATTCTTTTCTTCTGTAAGTTTGTATCCTTTCATTCCTGCTTGGATATCTGTATCAATGTAATTTAATTGAATTTGACAGAAATCCCAATCACGATAATTAATGATTTCTTCAAATACTTCATAATCATCATGGAATGAAAAACCAAAGTTTTTAATTCTTCCTTGTTTCTTTAATTCTTCACAATAAGGAATGATATTTAAATCAATAACTTTTTTCCATGTATCTTTATTTAAAGCATGTAATAAATAGAAATCAACATAATCGACATCAAGTCTTTTCATTTGTTCTTCAAAGATTTCTTTTGCTTGTTCCAATGAATCAATTTTAAACATTGGTAACTTTGTCGCAAGATAAAAATCTTCTCTTTTATATTTCTTTAAAACTCTACCTATAAATGGTTCACTTTCGCCATCATGATAAGGATAAGCTGTATCAATATAAGTCACACCACTTTCAATAGCATAATCTAACATTCTTTCTGCTTCTACCTCATCAATAGTGCCATCTTCCTTTTTAGGAAAACGCATGCAGCCAAACCCTAATAATGAAGGATTGACATTAAGTTTATCAATTTTACTATATTCCATCCTTTTATCCTCTCTAAATTAACCTACATTTATTGTAAACCCTAAAGCTTGGTTCATGTCAAGATAGATTTAAACTTTACATTCTTGCTAATATGACAGACGACATTAGCAAATTTGTAAAGTAATCAATAAATAAAAAGGCATAAAAAAAGCATAAATTAAAAGTTTATAAAATACTATTTTTATCCATTTACTTTACTGTTCAACCATACTTTTTCAACATAATTTGATATAATTGTTTTGTTATCGTCCTCCCTGAAAGGAGGTGATGTTAATTGTTTTCCGACTTAGTAGTATCTGTCGTGGCAGGTGTTTTAGTTTATTACATATGCAAATGGTTAGACAAAAGATTTAAGCGATAACTAGCCTAGTGTTAGACCACTCTAAAAGTTAGAAAAGGTAAGGATCCACCAATCCTTACCTTTTCGTTTTGATGCAATTGTTCTCCGACTTGCAAATAAAGTATACCATATTTTGCGTGTAGTACACAAGTTATTGTGCATTCACTTAAATTTTCATTTTACAATACAGGTTTGCCTTTTTTTGAAAAAGTGATTAAAAAACTATTGACATTTTGTTACAGGACTAAGCACCAAAGTACTTTTTTTCTTGTGTCCGTTTTACAGGGCTTTTATTTTGTGTATTATGATTATTAGAAAAATGGTGGTGGTATTATTTATGGGAACTAATTATTTTACGGATGAACAGCTTAGATTATTGGAAGAGAATCCTTATGTGGTAAAAGCATCTAAAAAAAGTATAACTTATTCAGAGGAATTTAAGGAACTGTATTGGATTGATTATCAAAATGGGATGCAACCAATAGAGATATTTAAAAAATACGGATTTGATCCGTACGCTTTAGGAGCAAGAAGACGAGATAATTTTACAGATTGTTTAAAAAAACAGGCTGCAAGAGAAGATGGTTTCAAGGATACAAGAAGTAAAAACATTTGCCCGATAAGAAAAGCCAATCCTGCAAGAAGAATGGCCAAGGCAATAAAAACATCAAATTATGCAGATAATGTTTTAAACAGACATTTTGACGAATATGGACCTGGATATGTATTGGAAACAGATATCACTTATTTGTTTTATGGTTCGAAACATTCAAAAGCCTATCTTTCAGTGGTTAAAGATGGCTTTACAAAACAAATACTCTCATATGTATTATCAACATCATTGGAAGAAGATTTCGTACTGAAAACAATAAATCAACTGTTTGAAAAGCATAAACATGATATTCATACTGATGCTTTAATTCATAGTGATCAGGGTGCACATTATACAAGCATCAGGTTCATTGATCTTCTTAAAAATTTAGAAATAAGGCAGTCAATGTCAAGAAGAGGAAACTGTTGGGACAACGCTCCTCAGGAATCCTTCTTTGGACATATGAAAGATGAACTTGGAAAATATATAAAAACTACTTCTGCATACGACAAATTAGAAAAAGTAATCAATAATTATATAGATTACTATAATAATGAACGTTATCAGTATAAACTTGCCAAACTGTCACCAAATGAATTTTTTGAATATTATAAAACAGGAAATTACCCATTGGATCATATAACAAAAGAACCTGCTGAATATAGGAAAAAATTCAAGCAGGTAAAGCAAAACTTAGATAAGAACCTAACAATCAAAAAGCTAGTAAGTGTCATCAACGAAATATCTCATCTCAAATAAACCATTGGGTAACTTACATAGATGTCTAAGAATCAAATCAATATCGTCGTCATTTAATGATACATAGCCATATTCATCCATTTTTGTAAAGATAACAGTTCCATTAAATACACCATCACAATCGCCTGGGTAAGATCTATAAATGATAGTTGTATCGTTATCATAGATACTTAAATCTCTTACAAGGAGATAAACTGAAAGATCATCTTCAAAAAGATAGTCACGATAATCGAAAACACTTAATTCCTTTTTAACAAGGTTTTCCATTTTTTTAGTTTTTAAAATTTTTAATTCATTATTTTTAATAATTACATATCTATAATATTTTGACATAAAAATATATCCTCCCGTCTTAGATACCTAGAGGATATATTTATTTCTATTCAGTTTTAAGTACTTTTTTATTTATTGTCCTTGACATGGGGTCCACTTTATTTTGATTATCTCTTTTTAATAAAATTAGTTGTTAATTTATGCTATATATGTGCATTTTATGCACTTTTTTTATTTATTGTAAAATTTTTCTTTAGATTTATTTATTAAATTTTCTCACTTAAACCTCTTAATTCTTGAGGTGTCAATTTATGTCAAATAAAATCAAAATAAATCTAAAACAATACTATCCTGAACTTTATAATAACGATTACTTTATTGAAGTAGATCAAGAAATCGTTAATGTTTTCATTGAATTTCAAAGAGCTGAATGGAATTATAACCAAAAAATTAAATATCATAAGTCTTATTATTCTCTAAATAGTCAACCTTATTTAGAAAATGAATCACTTAATATGAATTTATCAGCAGATAAAATGATAAATGATTTATCACATAAGGAAATGATGGATTACATATTTTGTTGTATTAGGAAACTTCCAAAAAAAGAAAGTTCCAGAATAATAAGATATTATTTAGAAGGAAAAAACTTAATCCAGATAGCAAGGGAAGATCATGTTTCCATAACAGCAGTACATTTATCAATTCAGCTAGGATTAAAAAAGCTTAAAGAAGTTCTTAACAAGGATGATTATTCGTTAATTGATGAATAGACAATTTAAAAAAATAGTTTCTCATTAGTTTACTCGCATATTTGTACAGATCATTTGAAATTAAGATATATAATTTCTCACATGACCATTTTAATTGATTATATATCTATATTCATCGTTAATGAAAGTTAAAATAAACTGATGTTAAATTACACTTAAAAAAGTGATTAAACTATATAATCTATTATCTTTTTATATAATTATTAGGGGTATTACAAAATGAATGATATAAAAAAAGAAAATGAAACATTAAAACAAATTATCGATAAACTTGTAGAAATGATACATGATATAATACAGCCAATGTATAAGCAACATTATTATAATTTTATTATTTTGAAATATGACATTTTCTATAACTTCAAAATGCATATAAGCATTGCTAATGATCCTAAGCAAAAAAATATATTCAACAAAACAAATGAACAAACATTAGATGCTACAATTGAAAATGAAATCTCTATTATTAAAAAGGAAATAGAATATTCATTAAAATATTGTAATATATATAATTTTCCAGAATCTTTCTTCAAGGAAATCACTAATCTATCAGTTGAATTTGCTGAAACATGTAAAAAATATTCTTTAATCAAAGAAAAGGAAAATAAATCTTTTGATTGGTCAAAATTCATCAAACAAAAAAGAAATCAATAAAAAAAAGAAGCCTTTTCAAAAACATATAGTCATATTGCCATATGTTTTAGTGGCCTCTTTCAATCTAAACATAAAGCTATTTTATAAACTCTTTATGTTTTAGCATTCTTTTCTTTTTCTTAAAACAACATAACCAATAGCAGCTGATAATACCAATAATGTTACTGGCAATACAACATTCAAATGATCACCTGTATTTGGAACTGAAACAGTTTGATTATTATCAACATCAGTTAGTTGATCACCTGATGGTTGTTGAGTTACATTGTTACTTGGATTTGTTTCTACTGGATCTTTTTCATCTGGTTTTACAACTGGTTCGTTTTCATCCGGATTCACAACTGTATCTTCATCATTTGCTAAAGTTTGTTCTGCTATCCATTCAAATAAACTTTGTCCTTTATCATTTGTTGGATCATTATTTAATGCATATACCCATGACCAGTGTCCTGAATATGTATGTATTAAATCAGATCCTTCATCATAACCAATAACATGATCATATAATGTTAAAGTGACATCAGCACCAAGTTCTTTTAATAAATAATAGTTTGCATAACTGTATTCTACATCAACAGTTGTATCATCTTTACTATGTACCATCCAAATAGGAACATCCTTAATTGCTTCAAAATCTTCAGTTGTATAAATTCCAGGTGCACAAATTGGAACTGCTGCAGCGAACATATCAGGAGCTGCTAATAATGTTTGCCAAGTCATATATCCACCTGCTGAACATCCAGCAATAACAACTCTATTTGGATCAATATTATTGTTATCAATGACATCTTGAATCAATGCAATAGCTTGTTCTGTATAATCTTTGCCAGCAAATGTCCAGTTATCTGGAGTTTCAGGGGCTAATACATAAGCACCACCAAATATTTCTTGAGCTTCTTCAGTAGCAAATCCTACCCCACCTTTATTACAAAGAATGTGTGTGATATTTGATAATCCACCTTCACCTGAACCATGGAACCAAACGATTAATGGACGTTCACCTTCACCAAGAGTTGGTTCATATAAACGATATGTTAAACCATTGGATTTTCCAGCAGAGAATTGACCAGCAATTGGACGATAAACATCATCATTTGTTAATAAGATTTGATCACCTTGTTTTAAGTTTCCTAAATTTTGATTTGAAGTAATTGTATAATGCATATCCAATAATACATTGAGTGATTCAAAAATACTAAAAGCTCCATCTTTCATAACTATATCATAATCACAAGTATTAGATTGCTTAACAGTTGTTAATACACCATCAACATACTCTTTCCAACCATATTTTAATTCAATAACAACATATTGTCCTTCTGCATCAGCTTCACCATCAGGAATACTTGTACTGTTAACATACATATTTGTAATATCCCTTGATCCTTCATAGTATGTTTTTCCAGTTGAAATACCAATACATGCTTCTGGTTCTTCATTTTTCGCAAACACTTCAAAAGCATCTTCTTTTAATTCATCTGCTGAAATAACAGACCCCAAATCTACAACTACACTTGTTACACTTTCTCCATAATCAAACACTTCAGCAACAATTTTAGACTCACCTTTATCAACGCTATTTTCTTCTAAAGCCATTACTGAACATACTGATGATCCTAAAAGCATTGATGCAATAAGAGTAGAAGAAATAATCTTCTTCATATTCATTTTACTTTCCCTCCTGTTTTCTATCTTCATTATTATTAGAAAATTTCAATAAAGATTTTTAATGCTTTTACACCTCCACGTTTCAGATTATCTTTATTTGATTTTCTGATTTTATTTTATTGAAACGCTTTTTTATTTTCGATATTTCTTTATTCAATTTAAACAGTGTTTTAAATTCATTTTCTTTTAAAAGATATTTTAATAAAACATTGTTTCATTTTTTATATTTCTTTTGATAGAGAAAAAAGACTATGAAAAGGATGATTGACCTTCTTTCATATTCTTTCAATATGATTGACTTTTTATTTATGTCATTTCATAAAGAAGTCATTTGTTTTATTTTCAATTATATTTATTTTGGGAGGCATAAATATAGTTTTTAATCTAGGACTTCACCATTTGATTCAATGACTTTTTGATACCAATAGAATGAATCTTTTTTCATTCTTTTCAAACTTCCATTTCCTTTATCATCTAAATCAACATAAACAAAACCATATCTTTTCTTCATTTCACCAGTTCCAGCTGATACAATATCGATACAACCCCAAGTTGTATAACCTAATAAATCTACTTTATCTATTTCTACAGCTTTTTTCATTTCTCTGATGTGTTCTCTTAAATATGCAATACGATAATCATCATGAATGCCATCTGCTTCAACAACATCATCATTTCCCATTCCGTTTTCTACAACAAATAATGGTTTTTGATAACGATCATATAATTCATTTAAAACAAATCTTAATCCTTCTGGATCAATTGGCCATCCCCAAGGTGTTTTTTCTAAATATGGGTTTGGTGATGCTTGTTGTCCACCAGTAGTTGTCGTATTAGGAGAAAAACGATCAAATGCAGTTGTTCGATAATACGAAAATGCAAGATAATCAGATGTATTTTCTTTTAACCATTTTTCATCCTCAGGTTCCATCTTTAATTTAAAATTATATTCATCAAAAATAGCTTGTGCATAATTAGGATAATATCCTCGACAAGTAACATCACTAAACATCAATGCTTTTCTTCTGAATTCATATGCTCCAAATACATCATCCGGATGACAAGTCGCAGGATAAATTCCAGAAAGTGCACACATTGTACCTAACATAAAATGTGGATTGATCTCTCTTGCCATTTTATTTGCCATTGCGCTGGCAACTAACATATGATGAATTGATTGAAACTTAATTCCCGCATCTTCTAATGGTGTTTCTCCTTGATTAGAATGAGCTCCAGTTTTACGATGATTCGAAGCTAATCCAAGTGTCCAATAACCACCCAATACATTTATTTCATTAACGGTAATCCAATAAGTAACTTTATCTTTCCATCTTTCAAAAAGAACTTTTGCAAATTTTAAATAAAAATCAATTAATTTACGATTGATCCATCCACCATATTTAGTAGCTAAATTTAAAGGCATATCAAAATGTAAAATTGTTACTAATGGTTCTATATTATGCTTTTTTAATTCATCAATAACATTATCATAAAAATGTAGTCCTTCCTCATTAGGTGTTTCATCATCACCGTTAGGAAATATTCTTGTCCACGATATCGAAAGACGATACGTTTTAAATCCCATTTCTGCCATTAAAGCAATGTCTTCCTTGTAGTGATGATAAAAATCTGTAGCTTGATGGCTTGGGTAATAATACCCTTCTTTTAAGAAACCAACATATCCATAAGGAATGCATTCTCCCATTTGGATTGTCACTTCATCACCTTGATCATTCTTACAAAAAATACGTCTAGGTTCATCCTTAGTTCCATTAGTTATTAAGTCGTGAACAGCAATTCCTCTGCCACCTTCCTGCCATCCACCATCATATTGATTAGCGGCAGTAGCACCACCCCATAAAAAATTCTTTGGAAAACTCATATTTCATTTACTCCTTCTTCGTTTTACATTAATTAAACAATTTTTAAAGAACAAACTATTTTATTTTTGTTCAAGTTTGGCTTGTTTATTAGACATCAAAACAAATGGAACCCAAATAATAAATGTAACAATTAAAATAATAGCTTGAACAATAATTCCATGAATTCCATAGCTAATAAATCCTGTTACAAATACTGGTAACCCTGGTGGACAATCAAGTACTCCACAAGTTAAAAATCCTATATTTGTAGCAACTACAGCAATAAATGCTGCAATAACTGAATTAAGTATAAATGGAATTGCAAAGATTGGATTTAATACTAAAGGTAAACCGAAAACTACTGGTTCATTAATACCACAAATACCAGGAATTAATGAAAATTTTGCAATAGATTTATGATCTTCACGTTTTGAAAAAATGAAAATTGCTATTAATAATGATAGAGTAATTCCTCCTCCACCAACAACAACGAAACTAGTCCAAAAACCTCTTGTTAAAATATTTGTTGCAACTCCTCCAGCTTGTACAGCAGAAATGTTTTCTGCAAGTCCAGCAGCAGATAAAGGACCTCTAACTCCTTCAATAACCATACCACCATGAATACCTAAAAACCAGAATAATTGATTTGCTAATGCAAGAACAAGAATACCACCTGTTGTATTTGCTAACGCTTGTAACGGAAGTTGAATAATATTGTAAATCCAAACATTTAAATAATTACCAGTGAATGTATTAAATAAACATCCCCCAACTGAAAATGCAGTAATAATAATGAAAATAGGGATTAAAATATTAAATGAACGAGCAATTCCTGTTGGAACCGAATCTGGCATTTTAATTTTAATAGCATCAATGTTAGTCAATAATCCAAAAAATTTTACAGCAACCATTGACATAATCATTGAAACAAATAGTCCTTGTGCTCCAATAACACCTGCACCTAATCCATTGACCACAACTGGATCTTTTAAACCTTCGACCACTGTACTTATTGTATTTGGACATACAGCTAAATAACTTAATAATCCAATTAACCCACTTTCTAATTGTGGTAAGTTTTCTTTTTCAGCAAGTTTATAACCAATTAAAAATGCAATTGGTAATGACATACAAGAAATAGTCACAAAATTTATCGCTGTAAATGCTGGAGATAAATTTGATAACCATGGAACCCATTGTGCCAAGCCATTAGCTCCAGATACTAATATATTTAACATACTACCAAATGAACCAACAATAATAAATGGTACAAACATCGTAAATGCTTCTTTAATCGAACCAAGATATTTATTTGTTTCGACTTTTGAGCTTATTGATAACAAAACATTTTGTAATTTATCTTTCATTTTTATTTCCTCTCTCTCTAAAAAATATAAGAATTTATTTCTGCAGATCTATCTATATCTTTCATATGTAATTATAAATCCTCTATTATAGAACTCAATGTATATAAATTCCATTTTATTGTGGAACTTTTCAAAATATAGAAAAAGAATTGATAAATTACCAATTCTTTTTCTATATTTTCAATTCAATATCATTAAATATTTTTATAATTTCTTCTTGGTTTTGTTTTTTTATAATTCTTTTTATATAGTTAGAATTATCCGCAAAATAAGAAAGTTCCTTATATAAATCTAAGATTTTTATCCCTATATTTTTACCAATAAGCGGTATAATAACAAGTTGTACTTTTTTCTTATTCCATAAAATAGGTTTTGATAAAATACCTATAATAATTTTTGTCTTTGGTTCATCAACACAACAAGATAAGATGGCGAGCATATTTTCTAATTCATAGTTTCCTATACAATCCTCTTCAATCAATTTTTTTGAAATACTTTCATTTCCTAAAGTATTTTTTATAATATAAGAAAGAACTCCTTCCTTTGTTTCTTCATTAATATTTTTTATTATTAAATTCCTCTTAATTACTTCTTGCATATGAAAACTATCTTGATCATCCAAAAAGGAGAGTATTCTTTGTTTATCATTATTATTTAAAAAATAATTAACTTCTATTACTGGTATAGGCAACTTATTTTTTATCGGTGTGCTCGTTATAAGAAAATCAACATCTTCAAAATCATAACTTTTAATTCCAATATAATCAACCGTTTGAATTTCATTTATAAATTTTCCGTACATTTCCTTTATCTGATACGCTAAAGTACTTGATGTTCCTCTTCCTACACCGCACATTACAAGAATGTTCTTTTTATCTTTTATTTTCTTTCTAAGAAGAGCAAGTTCTAAATGTAACGCGATATATCCTATTTCCTCATCACTTAAATTATTTCCATGATAATCTACAAGATGACTACATGCAGCAACAGCTAATTGATAAGCCAATATATTTTGTTGTTTTATTTTATCAATAAGCGGATTACGAAGAACTACATTATATCTTGAACGAACCTCTAATGGAATAAGATGTAAAAGTAAGTAATCTCTTAATTCATTATCATTAGAAAAATCAATGTGCCATTGTGATTGAATATTAACTAACATAGTATTTACAATTTGATTAACATCAAAATCTTTGATAATACGATGAATACTTTCATCAAAATTTCTAATAATTCTCTTTGATGCTAAATGTATTGAAAGAGACACAATTTCTTGATCACTCATCTCAATTCCTAAGTGTTTATGAATTTGTTTTGCTAATTCTACAGCAACAACACTATTAGTCCAACGAGAAATATCAATAATCATTTCTTCTGTAGCTTTCAATAAAATACCTTGTTTAATTCTTTTTAATGATACAAGAATAACAATAATAAAGTTTTGAACAGATACTTCTGACATTGAAATTTGATATTTGACCATTACATTTTCAAGAATTTGACTAATATTTTGAATCATTAACAAATCATTAGAATTAAACTGATTTCCTGGAAAATCATCGCGTTGATCAATATAAGAAATATATATTGCTGCTAAGCATAATCTCTTGTTAAATTCTCTTCCTTCTACTCTCATTCCATAATGTGGTTTTTGTACTAATTTTAAATCATATTTTGACAGTGATTTTCTAATTCCCTTTAGATTTTGCGACAATACAGAAGCAGAAACAAATAGCATTTCACATAATGTTTCTGATTTAACCCAATCATTAGACTCTATCAAATATTTTTGAATCCAATCTTCTCTTTCATTAACACTAAAAACAAAAGAATCTTGTAAAGAGCGATAGGAATTACATAAATTAATAAATTCATCAACATTATTAATAACTAATTTTAATCCTTGAGATGTTTTGACATCAATATAATTCTTTGTTGATTTCATGTCTTCATTTATTAATTTAATGTCTTTTAATATTGTTTTGGTACTTACATTACATAACGCACTTAGATTTTCTGAAGTCACATATTCGCCGTTCTCTTTTAAATATTTTAATATTGTATAATTTCTTTCATTCATATTGCTATTATAATATTTTATCTAGAAATTTGTCTACTCATGCTTTTTAACATATTAAAACCAATTAGCTATAATATATACTTTTAATAAGAAAAGACACATCTAATTAATGATTTTTATACCTAAATAAGTACTATTTTAAGTATATTTATCATCAATAGATGTGTCTTATTTTGATGTGTTAATCACAAATTTAAAATCAAAAAAATGTTGATTTTATTGTTGTTTTATTTGTTTCTTGGTTTCATTTGAGGGAATAAGATAACTTCTTGAATAGATTCTTGTCCAGTTAATAACATAACTAATCTATCAATACCCATACCCATTCCACCTGTTGGTGGTAAACCGTATTCTAGAGCTTCTACGTAATCTAAATCCATTTCGTTTGCTTCATCATTTCCTAATTCTTTTTCTTTTAATTGATCAGCAAATCTTTCATATTGATCGATTGGATCATTTAATTCAGTAAATGCGTTAGCATATTCGTTTCCACAGATGAATAATTCAAAACGTTGTGTGAAACGTGGGTCTTCTAAATTCTTTTTAGCAAGTGGTGAGATTTCAATTGGATGACCATATACAAATGTTGGTTCAACAATTGTTTCTTCTACATATTTTTCAAAGAATTCATTGATAATATGTCCATAACCAAAGTGAGCTTCTACTTCAATACCATGTTCTTCAGCTAATTTTTTAGCATCTTCAAATGACATATGTTCATTGAAATCAATACCCGTTTTTTCTTTAATAGCTTCTGTCATAGAAACACGTTTAAATCCTGGAGCTAAAGAAATATGATGTCCTTTATAATCTAATTCATAAGTTCCATTAACTTCCATAGCTGCATTAGAAATAATACCTTCAGTTAAATCCATCATTCCTTCAAGATCACTAAATGCTTTATAAACTTCAATTGTAGTAAATTCAGGGTTATGAGTTCTATCCATACCTTCATTTCTAAATAAACGTCCAATTTCATAAACAGCATCCATACCACCAACAATTAATCTCTTTAAAGATAATTCAGTCGCAATACGTAAATAGAAATCAGTATCTAATGTATTATGATGAGTAACGAATGGTCTTGCAGCTGCTCCACCTAAGATTGGATTTAGTACAGGTGTTTCAACTTCTACATAGTTTTTACTATCTAAATAATGTTGAATTGAACGAATGATTCTTGGTCTTGTAAACGCAATTTTTTTAGCATCTTCATTCATGATTAAGTCAACATATCTTCTTCTATATCTTTCTTCAATATCACTTAAACCATGGAATTTTTCTGGTAAAGGACGTAATGCTTTTGTTAAGTGTGTATATTCACTTACTTTAATTGAACATTCTCCAGTATTTGTCATAAATACTGTACCTTTAACCCCAATAATATCTCCAATATCACCTTTTTTAACGATTTCATAAGCATCTTCACCAATAGTATCTTTTCTTACATATAATTGGATTTGTCCATCTCTATCTTGAATATGCATGAAACATACTTTACCTTTACGACGTTTAGTCATAATTCTACCAGCTACAGATACTTCTACAGCCATTTCTTCTAATTCTTCATGAGTTTTTTCACCATATTGTTCTTTAATACCTTTTGAATAAGCAGTTACATCAAATCTTTGACCAAAAGGATCAATCCCTTTATCAATAAGTTCTTGCATTTTTTCTCTACGAACAAGTTCTTGTTCACTAAATTTTCTTTCTTCCATAATTTCCTCCTAAAATATAAAAAACTCTCCATCCCATGGGACGAGAGCTAAATCGTGTTACCACCCAAATTCATCAATAGGTCACCCTATTAACCTCAATAACTATCTATTAATAGTCTTGCCTATAACGTGGCTTACGTCATCTTATCAAAACATCCAAGATGCAGCTCCTAGTCTTTATTCATAATAGTTTCATTATCTTTTCCACCAACCAAGACTCTCTTTGAATGAAGGGCTATTATTACTTGTCTATTCATTGCCTTTATTTCTACTTCGTTATCTTAACTTAATTCAAATTTATTGTCAATATAAGCGATAAAATTAGTTTTAATAATGAAAAAATGCACGTAAGTGCATTAATCATGAATCTTATTATTTAAAACCATTCTTACAAAATCAGGTTCAAAATGTTTAGCTCTTGATCCTGAATATCCCATATCTAATAATGAAATTTGTTTCATTTCTTCTTCATTTAATTCAAAATCAAAGATATCTATATTTTCTTTAATTCTTTCTACATGTGTTGATTTTGGAATAACAACGACTCCTCTTTGTACATTCCATCTTAGAATTACTTGTCCTACAGACTTATTATATTTAGCTGCAATTCCTTTTAACATTTCATCTTCAAATGGATTATATCTTCCTCCACCTAGTGGTGCCCATGCTTCTGGAATAACATCATAATATTTCATTGTTTCTAATGCCTTTTCTTGAGTGTAATATGGATGGAGTTCTACTTGATTGACTACTGGTTTTACTTTAACAACTTCACAGAAGTTTGTAAGAATATTTGGATAGAAGTTAGAAACACCGATTGCTTTTAATTTACCTTCTTGATAAGCAGTTTCCATGGCTCTCCAAGCACTGAAATAATCACCACAAGCTTGATGTAATAAATATAAATCAAAATATTCTAAACCACTTTTTTCTAAAGAAGCTTCAATTCCTTTTTGGGCACTTTCGTAATCCATCATATCTTGTACCCATAATTTAGAAGTAATAAATAAATCTTCTCTTGTACAAAGACCATCAGCAATTGCTCTTTTTACAGCAGCTCCTACAGCATCTTCATTATAATAAGCAGCAGCTGTATCAATTAAACGATAGCCCGCTTTAATTGCTTGATAAACTGATTCTTCACATTCTTTTTTATCTGGTACTCTAAAAACACCAAAACCTACCATTGGCATTTTTAAACCATTATTTAATGTAACATATTCCATTATATGATCCCCCTTTTGCTTATATTTTAAATCATCTATATAAATCTTCAAATACTTATTAACTATCATCTATCATACATTTAAAGCATAAAAAAAGAACCTCTCGGTTCTCCTCTATTATTTTTTAGTAGTTTTTTTAGCAGTTGTTGCTTTTTTAACAACTGGTTTAGCTTCTTTAGCAGCTACAGCTTTAGCTGGTGCTTTTTTAGCTGGTGCTTTTTTTGCAGCTGTTTTTTTAACAACTTCTGGATATTCAGGCATAGCATTAACATCTAATTCACCTTTTAATTCAGAACCATCTTTTTTAATTGCTACAAAGAAAACTTTAGCAGTTTCAGGTAAGTAATAAATATTTAAAGTTTCAACTTCTGTTGTTTTTACACCTTGTTCTTTTAAAGTTTCTTTAACGTATTTATCTAAATCACCATTTTTAACATTCTTTTCTTGGTATTGTACTTCGATCATTGTTTTCATATTCTCTCACTTCAAAACCTCAGTTTTTACTTCCTCCTTGGTAAGTATTCTATACCATTTTTTTTATTTGTAAAGTGTTTTTCTTAAGAAAAAGCGCATGAAATCAACGTTTTTCTCTAATCACTTATCATAAGAATAAAATATTGTTTTATCTTCAAACCTTTTATCTTAATTTGTAAAAAAATAGAATTGGAAACCCAATTCTATTTCTTAGATTTTGAATCAATAATCATGATAAACTTAGTTTTAGCTTCTACACCATCTTTACTATCTGCAAATGTTTTATAATCATTAGCTAAATCAACAAGTTCTTGTGTTGTATCTACATCTTTTTTCACTGTATCATTTAAAACACTAGAAATCTTATCTAAACCTTTACTTTTAAATAAAGTTAAACCATCAACTAAAGCATCACTACCTTGAGCTAATTGATTTGATGCCGTTTTTAATTGACTACTTGCTTGTACTAAAGTATTAGATCCATCACTTAATGAAGATAATCCTTCACTTAATTGTTTAGAACCATCAACAGCACTCTTAGCTCCTTCTTTTAATTGAGCAACTCCATCTGTATAACTTTGTAATCCTTGATAGAATTTGTTATATGAATCTAATTGTGCTAAAGCTGTTTTGATTGATGGTTGATTTTCTGCTGGTAATTTTGCCATTAAACCATTTAAAACTGTTTGATAATTATCAATTGTCAATTCAATAGACATTCCTGTAGCAGCCAATTGATTATTAATTTGTGTTTGTGTTGTTGTTAATAAAGTATTAAATACTTGTTTTGCTCCACCAACTAATGTTGCACTTTGTCCATCTAAAGTAATTAATCCATTATAAAGTGTTTCGATACCTGTTGTTAATTTTTGTGATCCTACAAGAGCAGAAGCTGCACCTGTTTTTAAAGATCCTACACCTTGATCAAATTCACTGTATTTAGAAGCATATTGTTTTAAGCCTGATTGTAATGTTTGCCCACCAGCAACAATTTGATCAAATGATGAATTTAATGTATCTACACTATCATAAACATCATTTAAATCATCAAAATTAATATCTGTTTCAGATAATAATGATGGTGTTGCTACTGACATTAAACTATTTAATTTAAACTTTGTTGTATCATATTTAATTGTTACAGAATTTAATTTTTCTAAATCTTTATTATTATCATAGTTCTTTGATAGTCCTGGAGCAGCAATTGCCATAATGATATTAGAAGAACCATTACTAATTACTTTACCATTTGTAACTTCAATATTAGAATTTGTTTTTGTTGGTAACATTGTTCCTGTTGTAACGACAAAAGGAACATAAAGTTCTTTACCATCAACAGTTTGTTTTTCATTATTTGTATAATCAATTTGAATTTCTACTTTACCCTTTTTACCAAGCATATCTTTTAACTTCGTTTTCTTACCATCCAATTTATAAGTTACTTTCATTGAAACAGGTAATGAATTTGTTGTTTTACCTTGGTAATAAATATCTTGTCCATCTGTTGTTTGCCATACCAAACTAGAACCATCTTGTTTAAATGTTTCTTTACCATTAACATTTTTAATATTTTTTAATGATGATTGATCATCTAATGATGTTTCATTTTGATCATTGATAAGATGTTCAGAAACAACTGTTGTTTTTTCTGAACCATTTGTTTTTAACTTACTATAAACTGTTTCTTCTTTTGAATAGGCAAAGGCAGGAACAATTGAGCTCATGACCATTGTCATTACAACTGCTGAAGAAGTGATTAATTTTGCTTTTTTCATCTTAACATTCCCCTTTTACATTATTTTTTAATTGTTTAAAACCGATAGAAGTATGAATAATAACTTTATCAAATACAAGTAAGATTGCTGGAATAACACAAATAACAATAAACATTGAAATAAGTGCTCCTCTTGACATTAAATTACATAATGATCCAATCATATTCAATTTAGAAATCATTCCTACTCCAAATGTTGCTGCAAAGAATGACATTCCAGAAACAAAGATTGAACCTGCAGAATTACTAATTGCATTATCCATTGCTTTAATCTTATCAATACCATTTTTTCTATTTTCCAAATATTTTGTTGTAAGTAAAATAGCATAATCAATTGTTGCTCCAAGTTGAATTGTTCCAATAACAATAGAGGCAACAAATGGTAAAACATCACCTGTGTAATAACTGATTGCCATATTGATAAAGATAGCAAGTTCAATTCCAGAAACTAACAATACTGGAAGTGAAACTGATTTTAAAACAAATAACATAATGATAAAAATAATTCCAATAGATGCAATACTTACATTCTTAAAGTCTTCATCTGCTATATTAACCAAATCCTTCATGCATGGACCTTCCCCTGCCATTATAGCATTTTTATCATATTTTTTGATAATATGATCAATTTTATCAATCACTTTATTTAATTTATTGGTTGCAATCTCTTCAGTAGAATTGACAAATATCATTTTATAACGATCACTTTCAAAGATACCTTTTACATCATCCGGGATCATTTCATCAGGAATTGCTAGATTTGATAACTCTGATGGTGATAAAACAAGATTAACAGATTCAACATTTTCTATTTCATTAACCATTTTATTTAAATCATTATCTTTAATATCTTTATTTACTAAAATAACTTGTGAAGCAACTAAATCAAATTCATCACTTAATTCACTATTAGCGACACAACTTTTTAAATCTTGTGGTAAATCTTTTGTTAAATTGTAATAACTTTTAACATGTGCATTTCCATAATAAGCTGGATAAGCAATAACTAATGCGACTAATAAAATAATTTTATAATGTTTAACAACAAAATTTTTAACAACATTAAATGATGGAATAATTGGTTTATGTTTTGTCTTAAAGACAAGTTTATCAAATACTAATAAAAATGCTGGGAAAATTGTAACTGTTGAAAGAACCCCAATAAAGACACCTTTTGCCATTACAATACCAATATCTGAACCTAATGTTAATTGCATTGTACATAACGCTAAAAATCCAGCAATAGTTGTAAGTGAACTACCTGCAATAGAAACAAGTGTATCACCAATGGCTAATGTCATGGCTTCATCATTTGTCTTCACTTTCAATTTAGCTTGTTCATATTTATGATATAAGAAAATTGAAAAGTCTGTTGTAACTCCTAATTGTAAAACAGCAGCAATTGCCTTTGTAATATATGAAATTTGACCTAAGAAAATATTAGATCCCATATTATAAAGAATTGCTAGTCCGATGTTTCCTAATAATAGAAATGGAACAACATAACTATCTAACGATGCCATTAAAACAATTAAAACTAAAATAACAGCAACAATAACATAAGTAATAATTTCACTATCAGCAACAATACTTGTATCTAAAGTAGAAGCTGACATTCCACCAATACGAACAACTTTATCACTGGTGATTTCTCTCATTTGTGTAATTGCATCAATGGCTACTGTACTATCTTTAAAAGTAACCAACATCAATTCACTATTACCTTTTTTAAATTGTTTTGTTACATCACTTGGTAACATTTCTTTAGGAATTGTTGTTCCAATCATATCGTTGGCTGATACAACTTTGACAACTCCCTCAATATCTTTATATTTTTCTTCTAAATCTAAGATATCTTTTGATGACATATTTTCGACAACACACATCGCAAAAGATCCCATATCAAAATCCTCAGCTAATATATCTTGTCCTTTCATCGTATCAATATCTTCTGGTAGATAAACAAGAATATCATAATTGATATCTGTATTGATGTATCCAAATAATGATGGAATACATAGAAGAATTGATGCAATAACAATTAGTATTCTATGTTTTACAACAAATTTACCAATTGTTTCTCCTAACTTTTTCATAGTTCACCCTCCTAAATGACCTTTGGTCAGTTATGATAGTAGCATTTAAATGACCATCGGTCAATATATAAATGACTAAAAGTCATTTTTTTATATTTTTATTTGACTTTTTAAATTTTAGAACATAAAATATTTCTAAAAGGATGTGTTAAAATGGCAATTCAAGATATAAAATCAAAGATAAATGATAATAAACAAGAAAAAGAACGTAAGCTTTTAAATACCGCTTTACATTTATTTACTGAAAAAGGAATTAAAAAAACATCTATTCAAGATATTGTTCATGAAGCAGGAATTGCTAAAGGAACTTTTTATTTGTATTTTAAAGATAAATATGAACTTCAAGATGTTTTACTTGCAAAGACTTCTCATGAATTCTTTGCGAATGCTTGTAAAAAAGCCAATCAACATCACTTTGATCGTTTAGATGATAAAATTGTTTTTATTATAGATTCTATTATTAATGAATTAATTGATCGTCCTAACATTCTTAAGTTTATTCAAAAGAACTTGTCTTTAGGACTTTATAGTGAAAAGTTAACTGATTTATTAGATAGTGAAGAATTAGGAATTAAGGAATTATTTATAAGAGAAGTAAAAGAAAAGGATATTCCTTTAGAATATCCTGAAATGACTTTATTTATGATTATTGAACTTGTCAGTTCAACTGTTTTTACTTCAATTGTTGAAAAACAACCACTTCCAATAGATGAATTTAAACCTCATCTCTATAAAACGATTCGTTTACTTATTAATGAAAAAGAGCTTTAAAGCTCTTTTTTATAATGTATCTAAAAATTGTTCATAATCTTTAAGAATTTTTTCTAATTCTTCATACGTATTTACTTTTGAAAGTTCATTTTTAACAGCAGACGAATTTTTTAAACCTTTGATATACCAAGGAGCATGTCCTCTCATTTGTGACATAGCAATTCTTTCAGGTTCAATCGTCATCAACCTTTTAGCATGTGTTAAACACCATGCTATTTTTTCTTTATAAGTTGGTTCAGGTATCTCTGTTCCATGTTCTAAACTTTCTACAACTTGTTTAATAAGCCATGGATTTCCAAGTGCTGCACGACCAATCATAATTGCATCACAGCCTGTTTCTTCAAGCATTCTTCTAGCATCTTCTACACTTCTAATATCACCATTTCCAATAACAGGAATACTAACTGCTTCTTTAACCTCTTTAATAATTGACCAATCAGCATGACCTTCATACATTTGTGAACGTGTTCTACCATGAACAGCAATGGCACTAGCTCCTGCTTTTTCAATTAATTTAGCTACTTCTACCGCATTAATATGTTCCTTATCAAAACCACTTCTAATTTTAACAGTTACTGGTTTACTTACGTTTTTGACAATATTACTGACAATATCATAAATTAATTGAGGATTTTGAAGAAGTTTACTTCCCGCATTTGCCTTTAAAACCTTATTAACAGGACATCCACAGTTTATATCAATAATGTCACAATTTGAATGTTGATCAATAAATTTTGCCGCTTGTACCATACTTTCTACTTCACCACCAAATAATTGAATACTTACAGGATGTTCTCCTTCATCTACTTGTAACATTTCAATTGTTTTTTGGTTTCCATAACAAATTGCTTTATCACTGACCATTTCAGAATAAACAAGACCTGCCCCAAATTCTTTCACAATTTTACGGAAAGCCATATTAGTAATACCAGCCATTGGTGCCATAATTACGGGATTTTTGATTTCTATATCTCTAATTTTCAAAATTTAATTCCTCCTGTATATAATTTAAACAATTGTACATAATATAAACAGATAACTTATATATTCCCTCTATTTTCCTCCCCTAAATAGATATAAGTTATCTTAATAAGAGTTGATTTCCTAGAAAAATAAAGGCATGAGCCTTTATTTTTCTTTACACGTTAAACCAGCATTTTCTTGATTTTTTAATGTATCTTGTAAAGAGATATACTCTATATCCTTATAACTTCCATTAGTACTTACAAGTCCTGCTTCTACTAAATCCTTCATATAATCACTATCGTATTGAATATCAACTGTATAAATCACTTTATTTCCTTTAACTTTTAAAGAAGCTTTAACACCATTTATATCTTTATAAAACTTATTACTATTTTTTATATAATCTTTGTAGTAAGAAATAGGATACATATCTGAAACATAATCACTGTAATCATATGTAACTTGTGTTTTTGTTTCTTTAACTTTTTCATCACTAGAAATGACTTCCACTTCTTCCGTTGTAATCATATCTAGTTTTCCTTTACAAATCGTTGTTTTCGTTAAATGACTTGTTAGATAGAAAACAAGTCCACCTACTAAGATAATAAGTATAATTCCTATTACTAAAGCTATTAATTTCTTCTTGTTTTCCATTTTTTCTCCTTTAAAAAATCACATTTTTCAATGTGATTATAAACGATTTATTAAATTTTGCAATTCTTCTTCACTAAATTGATATTTTGTATTACAGAATTGACATGTAATTTCACAACCATGATCTTCATCAATCATACTTTGAAGTTCTTGTTTTCCAATAGTTGATAAAGCATTGATCATCTTTTCTCTTGAACAATCACAAGTAAAGAATAGATCTTGTCGATCTGTAATTTCAACATCATCAAAAATCATTTTTAAGATTTCTTCTGGTGTTTTTCCTTCATGAATCAATGAAGAAACAGCAGGGAAATCTTTTATTTTTTCTTCAATATAAGAAATATCTTCTTCAGTAGCTTCTGGCAATAATTGAATAATAAAACCACCTGAAGATAAGATTTCATTTGTTTCATCAACTAAAACGCCTACAGAAACAACTGATGGAGTTTGTTCACTTGCCATGAAATAATAAGAAAAATCATCACCAATTTCACCTGTTTGAAGTGGTACTGTTCCACAGAAGGGTTCTTTTAACCCCATATCTCTAATCACTTGTAACGTTCCTTGTGTTCCAACAGCCACACCTACTGCTAAATGTCCAGTATCATTATAAGTATAATGAACATGTGGATCACCTACAAAACCTTTAATATGTCCATCACCACGCGTAACAGCCATCATCGTACCAATTGGTCCTCCACCATTAATTGTGACAGTCATTTTTTCATTATTTTTATTCATTGCAGCCATCATAAGAGTAGCTGACATCATTCTTCCAAGAGCAGCAGATGCTGTTGGCCATAAATCATGTTCTTGTCTTGCTTTTTCTAATAAATTCGTTGTTTGGCAGGCAAACACACGACAATTTTTACTATTGACTAATCCTCTTACTAAATAATCTTTCATTTTTCTTTTCTATAAAAAGAACACGGAAGAAAATATCGGAATAATCATGCTTAAAGCGATTAAGATGATTACAATTCTCTTTGTTCGTGTACTCATATTTATCCCCTTTCTAAATGAAAAAAAGCGAAATTCGCTTTATTTCATTTCATCTAATAAATCATCTTGATCATCAATTGATGGTTTTTCTTCTTTAACTTCTTGAACAGGTTCTTCAGTTAAAGTTCCATCATGATGTTCTAACATTTTACCTGTATTGTATAAAGATTCAATATCTTCACCAGATAATGTTTCATATTCAAGTAATGCTTCTGCAATACAAATAAGTTTTTCTTTATTTTGTTCAATAATATTTGTTGCTTCTTGATAACAAGCATCAATAATTTTACGTACTTGAACATCAATTTCATAAGCAATTTGTCCGGAATGTGTATTACTTCTTTGTGTATAATCTCTACCTAAGAAAACTTGTCCATTTTCAGAATCATATTGAATAGGTCCAAGTTCAGACATACCTAATTCAGTAACCATCATTCTCGCAATTCGAGTTGCTTGTTCAATATCGTTGTGTGCTCCTGAACTTACATCTCCAAAGAAGACTTCTTCAGCCACACGTCCACCCATATATCCTGAAATAGTTGCTTTTAATTGACTCTTAGTTTGGAAATATGTTTCTTCTTTAGGTGTCATTAAGTTATAACCACCTGCTTGTCCACGAGGAACAATTGTAACTTTTTGTACTTTATTGGCATCTTCTAAAGTTAAACCTATTAAAGCATGTCCTGCTTCATGGTAAGCCACTAAGCGTCTTTCTCTTTCCGTATATTTACGTGATTTCTTAGCAGGTCCACCCATAACACGATCCACCGCTTCATCAATATCAGCCATTGTAATTAAATCATGATTTTGTCTTACAGCAAGTAAGGCAGCTTCATTTAAAACGTTTGAAAGTTCAGCCCCAGAGAACCCTGGTGTACGTTGAGCGATGTTATCAAAATTAACATCTGGTGTAAAACGTTTATTTCTTGCATGAACTTTTAAGATTTGACTACGTGCACGTTTATCTGGATTAGCTACTTGGATTTGTCTATCAAAACGACCTGGTCTAAGTAAAGCTGGATCTAAGACATCTGCACGGTTTGTAGCTGCTAAAACGATAATTCCTTCATTTCCAGAGAAACCATCCATTTCAACCAATAATTGGTTAAGTGTTTGTTCACGTTCATCGTGTCCTCCACCCATACCAGTACCTCTTTGACGACCAACTGCATCAATTTCGTCAATGAAGATAATACATGGTGCTGTTTGTTTTGCTTTTTTGAACATGTCTCTTACACGTCCAGCCCCAACACCAACGAACATTTCTACGAATTCAGAACCTGAAATTGAGTAGAATGGAACGTTTGCTTCACCTGCTACCGCTCTAGCAAGTAATGTTTTCCCTGTCCCTGGTGGACCTACAAGTAAAACACCACGTGGGATCTTAGCACCCATATCAGCAAATTTTTTTGGTGTTTTTAAGAAGTCAACTAATTCTCTAACTTCTTCTTTTTCTTCATCCATTCCAGCAACATCACTAAAATGTGTTTTAGAATTTTTTTCTAGTTTAGCTCTTGAATTACCAAATTCAAAGGCTTTATTATTACCACCAGCAGTATTTGACATCATCTTCAAGAAGAAGAACATTCCTCCAAATAAGATCAAGTATGGTAATAAGCTTACAATGAAGTTCAATAATTGATTTCTTTCAGCATCATTGACAACATTGATTTTTGTACCATTTTCATCTAACAAGCTAATTAAAGAATCTAATTCTGTTTCTGTTCTTGGAATAACAACAGAGAATTTAGTATCTTCTTTTTTACCATTGCTTGCTTTTTTAGAATATGTTCCACTCACATCAATGACTAATGATTTAGGAACGATTTCTACATCTTTTACTTTTTCTTTTTGAACTATCTCTATAAACTTATCATATCTAATTTCTGACGATTCACTTTGATTAAAGAAAGGAATTGCCACAGAAATAACCATCAGTACAATAAGCCATGGTAGGATAGACTTCAACAATCCTTTTTTATTTCCCATAAAATCTCCTAACTATTTTTTATAACAATCTTCTTTTAAAATACCTATATAAGGTAATTGACGATAACGTTCATTAAAATCAAGACCATATCCTACAACAAAGGCATTAGGAATTTTAAATCCTGAATAATCAGCTTTCATATCAAAAACACGACCTTCTTCTTTATCTAATAAAGTCACGATTTTAACACTCTTAGCATGTCTTTTTTCTAACATTTCTTTAACGTTATATAAAGTCTTTCCAGTATCTAAAATATCTTCTACGATTAAAACATTCTTACCACGAATATCTTCTTTAATATCTTGTCTAACAACTAATGTTTTAGATTCAACACCACTATAACTACTTACTGACATAAAGTCGAACTTAACATCACTTTTTAAATGTTTAGCAAGTTCTGCCATAAATGGAACTGAACCTTTTAATAAACCAACTAATAAAATTTCTTGACCAGCATAATCTTGATCAATTTGTTTTGCTAATTCATCACATTTAGCCTTAATTTCTTCTTCTGTATATAATATTTCTTTTATATCCTTGTGCATACCTTACACCTCACTTACATGTGTCATATTTTATCACAAAAACATTTGGTTTTGTATATAAATACTTGATATTTTTGGCGATATGTGGGATCAAAATGATCTCACCATGGCAATTTTCAACGATTGGCCATATTTTACGCTCATCTCTAGGAATTTTACGATCTATAAATAGCCTAGAGACCTTTTTTGTTCCTCCAGATGTTTTGATTGTATCACCATTTTTAAAACATCTGATAACTATTGGAAAGTCTTCTTTTGAAAGAAAAACACCATCGTGAAGATGTCCTTGATCTGTTAAAAAATAATGTAATTGTTGATCTTTATAAAAAGATTCATACTTTACATAATAAGTATCGTCAATTTCTTTTTTTCTAACGGCTATATTATTATACTTTTTTATGAACACAAAATTAACAGGTAATGATATTTCAATATTTGGTTTTTGTGAATGAATTTGTTTAATAATTTCTTGTACTAAGTTTTCTGTTATAAGTGGTGGATAGATATCTTTTTTTAACATATAATAAATGATTTGATCTAATGATTCTGTTGGTAACTTATCTAAATACAAGAAATGATTTTGATCATATTCTTGATAAATTTGTTGGAGATTAGCTTGTTGTTTTTTGTATTGTTGATTATGTTTACTTGCCTTTTCTAATAATTCTTGTTCACTATATTTTTTTAAATCGATATGTCTTACATGATTACGTGTATAACGTGTATCATAGTTTGTATAGTCTTCATGATATTCAAGATGATTTTTAGTACAATAATCTATAAGTTGTTGTTTTTTTAACTTTAATAAGGGTCTTACAACATGCATATTTTTAACATAAGATTGTTCTTTTATACCCAAATATCCCTTTGTATTATGTCTTTGTAATTGCATCACGATCGTTTCTAAATGATCATTTAAATGATGCCCTAAAATAATCGTATCAATTCCATTTAAATCACCTATTTCTTTATAAAAAGCATATCTTTTTTCTCTTGCTAACATTTCAAAATTACCTTTTTGATATTCTTTTTTATCTCCTTGTCTTACATAAAAAGGAAGATGATGATTTTGACAATAACTACGTACGAGATTTTCATCAAGATCACTATCTTCTCTAAAATGATAATTATAATGTACAACAATGACATTGTATGCTTTTTTAACCAACATATCTAATAAAGCCATCGAATCGACGCCACCTGATACTCCTACAAGATATTTTCTATTTTTATCTAATAAACTTTCATCTAACATAATCTCACCGCTTGTATTATAGCATATCTCTAATTTCTATTGACCACTTTAATAACAATAATACTCATATCATCTAGATCTTTCTTTTGAAAAGATTTTTGAAAAAGAAAGGAAACAATTTCATAAACTGACATCTTTTCAATTTCTTCTTGATATTTTTTTAATAAATCAAAGAAATGTTCTCCTACTCCATCACTTGTAAGAATCAATATATCATTTTCTTTGATTTTCATATCATAAGAAACCATCTTCATTGTAGAAGCCATTCCTACTGGTAAAGAATGTGAATGTAAAACATCTATTTGATGATTTCTTATTAAATAACTTTCATAAGCTCCATATTTAATTACTTTTAATCTTGAATTCATTAAATTAAAATCAAATAAATCTAATGTCGTATACATATCTCCTTGATTCTTTATCTTTAATAACGTATTTAAAGTATTCAATGTATCTCTTAATTGAATGCCATTTTTAAGCAATTGACTTAAGACATCTAATGTCAATTTACTTTCCTTATAAGCAATATAACCTTGTCCCATACCATCAGATAAAGCTACATAATGATGTTCATCTAAACCAAAAGTAAGAATACTATCTCCACATTGTTGATCTAAAGCATATTGTTTTTTCGCAAGTTGTAATGTATATTTAAGTTCATGTTTTAATAAAATTGAAGTATAGCCTATTTGAAGATGTTGTTTTTTAATAGAGACAAGATCTAATGATTCATTTAAATAATTTTCTAAAATAGGAATAAGTTCTTCTGTTACAGTTTTTTCATCTATATCTTCTATTCCTATTTCTAACATATAATTTTCATAATCTTTTTTTATTTTCTTTAAATAATACACTTCAAAATGATACGCTTTTAAATGTTCTAAGATTTTCTTTTCATTATCTTGTTCATCTATCTTTTTAGAAAAGTTTTGAAAAACATGCCCCATGATTGAAAACTCTTGAAATAAATCTTTTTTTAAATGATCATGTGCATGATTAACTTTTAACATCTTAAAATAACCTTTTTGATGATTCTTTAAACTCTTTAAATAATCATCCGGCTTTAAACAATGTTGATAAATATAATTATAATCATCTACCTCTAAATCTTTTTGAATCCCCTTAGAAATCAACTTACCTAAACGACTCATTCCTTCTTGACTATAAAAACAATATTTTTTAGAAGAACAATGATGACACACATCCTCATAAACATATCCCACATATTCAGATAAATGGGTTTCTTGATTTTCTTCTTTAAAAACCTCTGTGAGTTGATGAAATAAAGATGCAAAAGCATCTGCTTTACTTTTAAGTTGTTCTTGATAACTTATTTCTATAAATTCTGGATTGATCTTTATTTTTTTATTTTTAAATTGTGGAGAAATCATAAATAAAAAAACTGGAACAAGAATCACAAAGGCATAATAGAAGTAATTGTAATTAATAAAAAATGGTAGTGTAATATGTGATAATAAGAAAATAGACATGAATAGATATTTGTTTTTAGGTTGTATCATAAAAAAGAAACTCATTGGTAATATTAAGGATAAGACATCATCTTTTAATGAAGGAGCAATGAGCATTAAAAGAATAGAAAGATATAAAATAATAGGCATGACTTTTTCAATTGATAAATAGTAAATAGAAATCAATAAGAAATATCTTAAAAAAATCATTGTATATGTTGTATTAAAAGGAATAAAGCTAATAAATAATGTACAGACAACAACAATTAAAGCTTGTAATCTTTTTATATTTAAAACATTTTTATTTTGATGAATAATTAAAGGAATAATTTCTTGATCAAGATAACAATTAAATAACGTTAACATGACTAGAACTGTTGTTTGTAAGATGTTGTAATGATTCGCATAAAAAAATGGAATCAAAATTGCTGTCATAATAAAAGAAATATACTTTGTTCTTAATAGATGTGTAAAGTTAAGAAGATAAATTGTCAGTAATAAAGTAATGATGACAACAATTGTAAATGTATCTTGATTAATAATCGATATTCCTATAATCGCTGTTAAAAAGCACATAAGATACAGATATCCACTATAAAACGATACAATAAATAAAGGTAATAAAAAAGGTAAGGCTGTTTCTTGTATTTTAGCATAGCTTAAAATAATGGTACTAAAAAATATAATGATTGGTAAAATATAGTGCACGTGTTTTTGTTTATTGACGATAACTAAATCCATTTTATTTCCACCTCGTAATCATTATATAGAGTTTATTTTAAATATTTTGTCACTAAAAAAAAGACATCTTTAAATTGATGCCTTTTATTTTGCTTTGTCTACTTAGCAAGACCACACTCATTTTAAGAAAAAATATGAATAATTCTATTTTCTCTATTTATTTAACATTTTACGATAAAGTACATCTTGGTAAAACCAAGATTTATGGATTTTATCAAATCCATTTCTTTCTAATAGATTAATTGATTTTATATTATCTTCATATACATGACATAAACATATTTTAAAAGAATATGTTTCATGCATTGCCTTAAATACACTCTTTAATGCTTCACTTGCATATCCTTTAGACCAGTAAACACTATCTAAAGTATATCCTAAAGTAAAAGTTGTATGCCCATCTATTTCAATAAAAATATCTCCAATAAGCTGATTGTTTTCTTTTAAATAAAGACCAAATTGGTAGTTACCAATTTGTCCATGAAATGGATGTTTTTGACAATATTCAATACGGTTAATAGCCTTATTTAAAGGATATTCATCCCATGATTGATACATTGCAACTTCTTCTTTATCACGATATTCACTAAAACGTCTGGCATCATCTAATGTAAGTGGCTTGATTATGAGTCTTTCTGTTTCTATATTCATATTATTTTAAATTATAATAGATAAATAACATTCTATCTTTTCCATTAATATCTTTAATAATTTCAAAAGGATAATCTCCAAAGAATTCCTTGATTGCTGTTTCCATCAATTCTCTTTGATCAAATCCCATTTCAAAAGCTAATAAAGCACGATCATTTAATAAAGGTTTTACTTCTTTAAAAATCTTACGATAGAAATAAAGACCATCATTTCCTCCAAATAATGCTACATGAGGTTCATTGTCTTTAACCATTGCTTCAATATCTTGATCATTAGGAATATAAGGTGGATTAGAAACAAAGATATCTACTTTTTCATGTGTATCTAATAAAGGTTGTAACATATCTCCATTTCTAAATTCAACATTCGCCCCTAATGTTTTCGCATTATCTTGAGCAACAACTAAAGCTTCTTTAGAAATATCTGTCGCAATGACTTTTAAACGTGGTTCTTCTAAAGCAAGAGTAATCGCAATAGCACCACTTCCTGTCCCTACATCACATAAATGAATTTCTTTATAATCATTAAAGTAATCATCTATACGATATAAGATGTTTTCTACCAATTCTTCTGTTTCATAACGAGGAATCAATACATCTTCATTCACTTTAAAATCTCTACCAAAGAAACTTTCACAACCTTTAATATATTGAATAGGTTTTCCTTGATAATATTCTTCCATTCCTGCAAGAAAAGCTTTTTCTAATTCGGGTTCTACTTCTTCATTCATCATTAAATAAAGTTCATGAGGTTCTTTTTTAGCAAGATGATAAAATAAGACTTTTGCGACATTGACATCTTTATGTTCATCATCCAATTTACTTTCGGCTTCTTTAATTAATTCTCTAACTGTTTTCATTATTTTTGTCCTTCTAATTTAAGACGTTGATCTTCATTGATTAATGCTGTAATAATATCATCTAATTTACCTTCAATAATACGATCTAATTGTTGAATTGTAAGTCCAATACGATGATCTGTTACACGGTTTTGAGGATAGTTATAAGTTCTGATCTTTTCAGCACGATCTCCTGTACCAACTTTCGATTTTCTTTCACTATCAATTGCTTCTGTTTGTTGAGATTGGAAGTAATCATAAACACGTGCTACTAAAGCTTTCATTGCTTTATCACGGTTATCATGTTGAGAACGTCCATCTTGGCTTGTTGCCACAATTCCTGTTGGTAAGTGAGTAATACGAACAGCTGAATCTGTTTTATTGATATGTTGTCCTCCGGCACCACTTGCACGATAAGTATCAATTCTTAAATCACTTTTATTGATTTGTACATCAACTTCTTCCATTTCTGGCATAACTAATACTGTTGCAGTTGAAGTATGCACACGTCCTTGTGTTTCAGTCTTAGGAACACGTTGAACACGGTGTGATCCAGATTCATATTTTAATTTACCATAAACACCATCACCAATCACATTGAATGAAATAAGTGAGAAACCACCAGCTTCAGATTCTTCAGCTTCCATAACTTCTACTTTCCATCCTTGGCTTTCAGCGTATTTTACATACATTCTATATAAATCACCTGCAAAGATATTTCCTTCATCTCCACCAGCAGCTCCACGGATTTCCATGATAACGTTTTTATTATCATTTGGATCTTTAGGAATTAATTCTAATTCTAATTTTTTAATAATATCTGGCATTCTTTCTTCTAATTCATCTAATTCCATTTTTGCCATTTCTTTAATTTCAGGATCATTTTCCTTCATTAATTCTTTAGCACCATCAATACCATCTTTTACTTCTTTATATTCTTGAAACAAATCATAAGCAGCTTGTAAAGAAGCTTGTTCTTTTGTAACATCTGTCATTTTTTTAATATCAGTACCAATATCTGGATCCATCAACATATGACCTAATTCTTCATATCTATTTTCCATAGATACTAATCTATCTAACATACTTTCATTCATAGCTTTTACCTCCATTAATTTTTTATACTCATAGCACAATAATAATACATGAAATACACGATTTAAACAAGAAAAAATGGGCGTTAATGCCCATTTGGAACTTGATCTAATAATTCTTTTTCTTTAACTAAATCAGCATATAATAAGTCCCCTTGTAAAATAACTAAGAAAATAAGGGCACCCCAAATTGCACGATCTTTAAAATAAGCACATAAAACAGTTGAAAAAATTGCTCCAGCTATAAAACATAAAATCATACATAAATGTCTTAAAGAACGATTTAAATATTTCTTTTCATGTCTTTTTCTTAACCAACGAACAAAGAAACTTCCTGTTTGTCTGATATGATTTGTGACAAAAGTTGTTGCCATCCCAACCTTTTCTGCTTGTCTAAAAGTATTAAACTGCATAGCACAGATAAAGTTAATCGTTACTTGAAAGACTTGATCTGGAACACTACTTGGTAACAATCCAAGAATAATAACCGTAATAATTTCAATACCAATTAAAATAGTATCCCATCTTAATTTTCTATATTTCTTTATTTTTAAAGCTAAATATTCAGAAACCATGGTTCCAATAAAATAAGAACTAATAGGAATCAATAAATAAGCTGCTCTCGACCAATCCATATTTCCTAAAGCCATTCCAAATAAAACAATATTAGCCGTTTGGGCATTACAGAAAATGCCACCTTTAACTGAAAAAGTATAAGCACCAAAGAATCCACCTACAGTAATCAATAATAAAAAACAACGCCAACGTTCACACTCTAGAAAGCCTTCTTCTTCTTGTTCAAGCTCTTCCTCTACCTCTTCTAATTCATTTTCTAATTGTTCAACATTCTGTTCTACTTCGTCATAATCTTTCATATTTCTCACCGCGAATATTATAATCCTATGATAAATTGTTATCAAGATAGAATTAAAAAAAGAACACATACCGAAGTATGGTATGCGTCTTATAATATTTGATTCATTTCTAATCTATTTTTTAGCTTTATTTATAATATCATTAAACTTGCTAATTGTTTCATTATTTATTTTTTTGATTGATAAATTATTTAATGAAATTTCTTTGTAGCTTACAATCTTATGATTTTTTACAACAAATATTGCTGGGTATGTTAAAACATTTTTATCTTCTAAATAATTTTTCAAATAATCTTTTAATTCACTACGTAATTCTTGATAATCTAAATTGTTATAATTATTACTATCGATAATATCTATATAATATGCGTACATTCCATTTTTCTTTAATACATAATTCAATATAGGTGCAGTATTTTGACAACTAATACATCGTGAACTTCCTAAAAAATATATCCCATTTTTTATTTTTTTATATTTTTTCATATTTACAAAATCTACTAGATTCATCTTTGAAAAAGCTGGATATTTATCTTTTAATTTAGCATAGTTTTCCATGTTATCTCTATTTGGAACATCTATAAAAATATCATTTTGAATAGATATATTTACATATTCATTTTTTGGCACAACCAATCCATAAACAATAATAACTATACTTAGTATAAGTATGAATTTTTTAACAATCATTTCATTGCACATATTACTTTATTTCTGTTAACTGACTTAAATTTTCTTCAAATATTTTTTGTAAATATTTATCATTATTATTTTTTAATGTTTTAGATATTAATAATTCTTTTTGATTACTTTCTATCAAACCACTTATAAATTTTTCATTTCCCATTCCTTCTTTTACCAATAGGATATCTGCTTCTGATGCTATATCATACATATATGTATTACGTGAAAAATTACTTGAACCAATTAAAATAGCTACTACTTCATCATCTATTAAGAAATACATCATCTTTCTATGATCGTATTTCTTCTTAACTAAAGTATTTAAAAATATTTGAAATTTTTTTATTGCATCATCCACAAATTTATAATTAAACCCTCTGTACCTACTAATTGTTGCAATTTTGTATTTTCTTTTATTTCCAAAACAAGCTTCCACAAGTTCATCTGCACTTGTAGAATTTCTGCAATAACATGCTCCAGCTATGTAAATCCTATTTATTTTGTCATTACTTGATAAATATACTTTTACAAATTCTGCTAAATGATTAAAACTTCGTCCATTTATACTACATCCCTTATCAAAATACATATCTTTATCTAAAAAAATCGAATAAATCCCCATGTAAATATCTCCTTTTTTTATTTAAGTGTTTTGATTAATCAATGATTTAATTCTACTAGTAGCAAGAAAATTCATTTATTAAATTTTCCATTATTAACGTATCATGACATTTTAAGATTTTCAAAGTTTAATCGTATTTTTTATATATTTTTCAATTTTTTACTTAATAACAGACAAAAAAACAATTATCACTTTTACAATGGAGAATGACAAAATCCACCCCAAAATTCTATTTTATCTCCATAATCATTTGTTTTTTTAACAGAGATAATCGGAAAAGAATCCATTGGTACCATTTCATAAGTTTGTTCTTCCTCACCTTCTAATTGAGGAATAATATCTAAAATATTTTGTTTATATAACATTTTAAAACCATCAATACATTTATGTTCTGAATCATAAAATGAATCTAATCCCAACCAGATAAAACCATTTTTAATATTTTCAGTGTTCAAATTACCTACTTGTTCTTTTAATGCTTTTAAATTGAACGCAAAATCTAATTGATAATCTCCATCGTTTACTTTGTAATCTGAAGATGATTTAGCTTCAGCAACTTTGATACTAAATATATCATTATCATATTGATGAGGTGTCCAGTTTTTTTCTTGAGAATGATCTACTAAAGTATTTTTCCCAAAATATTTTTTTACGTTTTTTTCTAAGTTTGCTTTTTCTTTTTTTAATTCAGAATAAGAAAGTGTTTCTTTAAAGTGAATGAATCCAACTTCTGTATATGATGAAGGATTATCTGGAAACAATTTCCAGTTTTCTGCGTTTTTTCCTCGTTGTGAAGGAATATCTCCATAATCATTGCAATAAATTTCTACAGCAGAAGGCATTGTTCTTGTTGTATCTTCCATTAATACCCACGTTTCTTCCGTATAGAACATATTTGCGACGTGTTTACAGTATTCAGTTCCCGTATCTTCAGTTAAAATATCAAAACTATCATCACTAGGAATATTTTTTGCTTCTTCAAAATTTCTTTTTTCAATTGCTTCCACTGAATATTTATCTTCTTTTTTTGAGAAGACTGATGAGATTTTGCTTTTTGAATCTGTATTTGGTTTATTTGAATTTGATGAGCATCCAGTTGCAGTTGTTAATAAAAACATAACGCACATCATAGTTAATAATTTCTTTTTCATAATATCGTTAATAAGTGGCTGCTCAGCGAGCGAAGATTATTTTTTTTACACCATCCTTGTTATTTAGCCACACATTTCTGTTCTCCCTATAGTAAATATATATATCATTTTTTAAACAAAAGAGAGTGATTTTCACTCTCAATATATATTACTATTCTCTATTATTCATTTGTGTATGTCATGTAATAGAATTCTAACATTTTCTTTAAAGATTTTTCTGTAATCTTACCATCTTTAATTTTTACATCTAAACTATCTTTTACATCTTGAATAGCAGTTTTATCAGCCTTTGATGAATTAAAAGAAAAGTCATAAGTTGCTTTATATCCTACTTCATCAATATTCATATTTAAAGAAACTTCACTATCTAATTTTTCTCCTAATGTTAAAGAAACTTCAAATCCATTATCATTTATTTTAGAGTCATCTTCAGTTTCTTTTTTCCATGAATCTATTTTATCATCAGATAAATATGCTAAGGTTCCATTTTTACTATTTTCAACATCAATTGGTCCTTCACTAGTTACTTTATGAAAAGTTAATGTATGAATTAATCCATTTTTGTCAACAGTATATTCAACAGTAGATTCAGTTAAGAATTTGTCTTTTAAATCTTCTGGTACATCCATAGTTCCTTTAACAGTGGTTAAATCTTTAGTATCAACTGTTTCTGAAGTTTCGGTTTTATTACTTTTATTATCTTTTTTAGTAGAATCATTAGAACCGCTAGAACATCCACATAGCACGATCAGCGCAAGAAATGCTGGAATTAATTTTTTTAATTGCATAATATTATCTCCTCTTTTATTATTACTGCTTAATACTTATAATTAATACGATTTTAGCCTATATTTATATTCTAATAAATTATCATATCTTATGCAATATCTTGACTTGATTATATCATTATTCTTTATATTTCGTTATAATTCTATTTTTTAATATTTTAATTACATATGTTCCATTGTCATATGTATTTCCTTTTTTATTAAAGGACTGAATAGCTTTTTCATAATGAACATATTGTGTTTTATTACTGTCCCATGAGACATTAGATTTTGTATTTACTGCTTTTTCAAAATTTTGATTATCTCTTGTATCATGTTCTGTTTTGATAATGATGTATTTAAAGATTTCATCTTTATACTTATCTTTTTTAATCAAGACATCTAATTGTGGATAGGTACATGTTGTATCTTTTATATCTTTTTCATAATTTGTAATTTTTGTTTTAACAGTGCTACTTTCAAATAATGAATCATCCATTTGTACCTGAGGAAAAATAAGTCCACAAATAGCAATAGCAACAAAAGCAGCAATGGCACTGTTATATTTATTATTTTTAATAATACGTGATAAAACTACTCCTATAATACATGTAAGTAAAAGATAAACAATGACTTTTAAATCTAATGTTATAAATGATTTTAATAAGTAAAAAACACCACTTATTACTAACAAAATATAAAATAGAATACTTAAATGATCTTTAATACTGTTTAGTTTTTTTAAACTTTTTAAATCTTTATCATTTTTTAATGCATATAAAATAGAAAAATTTAAAATTGTCACAAATAAGAGTACAAATGATAAAACAATAAAAACAATACCCATCAACAATGAACCAAATCCTTCATAATAAAGAACAGGTTTACCTATCTCTACAATATCTTTTATAAAAATCTTACCTAACCAAAATAAGAAATAAGCTAAAATTGGATAAATAAAATAGCGAATCTTTTTAAATTGTTTCATTTTATTATTTTTATCAAAAACAAATTCTGTATTTAAATCAGGTGCATCAACATTTTCATTTTCTAAAACTCTAAAATCATCAAATGAATTTCTTACTTCGTGATACCCCATTCCCTTTAAAATATCTTGATATTCACTAGATATAGGGGTGTAATCTATTTGATACTTATAAACATGTTCATCTTTTATAAATCGATAATAATAACCAACAAAATCTAAACGCCATCCTTTTTTAGACATTTCATTAAAATAATCTTGTAACTCTTCATCTAAATACAAACTATTTCTTAAGACATTTTTGTATTTCATATCTTTATCCTCCTATTTGATCTAATAATGAAATTTGTTTAAGCATCCTTTCTTTTTCTTTTTGTAATTTCTTTTTTCCTAGATTTGTAATTTGATAGATTTTTTTATTATTTTCTACTTTCACTAATTTGATATAACATTCTTTTTCAAACTTTGGTAATAAAGTATATAAAGAACCTGCTCCTACAGTGATTTCACCATTAGTAATCCGAGTAATTTCATTCATAATTTCATAGCCATGCATTGGTTGATGTAAAACAAGTAATACATAATACATTTGTGGGGTCAATACTTCCATTTCTCTTTTTGGCATTTATTTCATCTCCTATATCGTTTAACGATACTTTTTTCATTTTTATTATATATCGTTAAACGATATATAACAACAAAAAAAGAACAATGTTTCCATTGTCCTTATAAGGGGGCTATACAGTTTGCAATTTTCTACTTAATTTCATACGTTTTTTAGCTTCACGTTTCTTTGAAGTCATATGTCTTACTACTAACGATAAACCAAAGTTAATAATAAAGTAAATTCCTGCCATATAAACAAAGATAAACATAATTTGATCTGCTTGAAAAAAATGAGCCATTAAACGTCTACCTTGATACATAAAGTCAACTACACAAATTTTACTTAAATAAGAAGAAGCTTTAAATATTGTAATAATTGTTTGTAACAATTGAGGAATAACTAATTTAATCGTTTGGGATAAAATAATATATATGATTGTTTGAACAAAAGTAAAGCCTTGAGACTCAGCTGCTTCAAATTGTCCACGAGAAACAGACTCAATCCCACCTCTAACAACTTCACTAATATAAGCTCCATGATATAAAGAAATAATAACCACTGCAATAATTGTAGAATCTAAATTAAATCCTAAATAAGGTAAACCAATATAAACAGCAATAATACATGGATGAAATACAACTTTTTTGATCATATTTTTAGAATCTGTTTGTGTAAATAATGATAAACCCGCACTCCACATAAAGATTCTTTGCGGTATTAAAGCAATTGAAGCATATAATAAACCAGTTTGCCCATAAATACTTTCTACAATTGGTAATCCCATAAATCCTGCATTAGAAACAATAGTCGCATATTTTAAAATAATTGCTTTTGAATCATCAAAGCGATTATAAAAAATACGATTAAATACACTATAAGAAAGTTGAATAACAAAAGAAACAATAAAAATAATTGCCGTATCTCTTATAATCTCTGGTGTTAATTTCATCATAAATGATTTAATAATGGCACCAGGCAATATAAGATCAATAACGATATCTGTTAATTTTTTTCTAACTTCTTTAGTAATAATTCCCTTTCTAGCAAATATGTATCCTATAATAATGATGATGAATATCTCTAGTTGTAAAGATATTATTTTCAAATTACCACTTTCCCTCTAGTAGTTATTAGAATAGTACACTATTTAAGTGTATAAATCAATTATTTTTTATTACATTGATAATTATTTATTAGATGATATAAAAAAGAACACATGTTATCTCAACATGTGCCTTTTCTTTGTTTATATTAAGGGGAGGTTTTCTTTTACACCCTTATAATAATGGATCTATGTTAATTTATTGTGAACTTTTAGTTCTTCTTTTAATTTTTATAGGTTTGTTGACAACTTCATGACAATGTCTGCATCTTGGTTCATAATGATCAACTGCTCCTACTAAAACAACAGGATCATCAAAAGATGCTGGCTTACCATCTACAAGTCTTTGTGTACGTGTAGCCGGTGAGCCGCATTTTGCACAAACAGCTGTAAGCTTTGTCACAAATTCTCCTTTTGTAAGAAGTTCAGGCATTACACCAAATGCTTCACCTCTAAAGTCCTTATCTAAACCTGCAACCATGACACGAACGCCTTTATCAGCAAGATATTCACAAACATCTACGATCTTTGAATTAAAAAATTGAACTTCATCAATAGCGACAACCTGTACATCATCTGTCACTTTATCTAAGATTTCTTCTGGATCATCAATTGCAAAACAAGGGACTTTTCTTCCTGAATGTGATGCAATTTCTATTTCTGAATAGCGATCATCTATTTTAGGTTTAAATACTAATATTTTTTGTTTCGCATAAGATAAAACATTGATTCGTCTAATCAATTCTTCTGTTTTTCCTGCAAACATACATCCACATATAACTTCTATATATCCTTCTCGATATTGGTGATACATTCTTTCTTCTCCTAACCTCTTACATCTCTTACACCCGCACTACTTCCATCAGGACCAATAGGTGCTAAATCTGTAAATCTACTAAAATTCTTTTCAAAAGCAAGGTTAACTTCACCTGTTGCTCCATTTCTGTGTTTAGCGATAATAATTTCTGTTAAACCATTATCTTCCTCTTCTTTTCCTTCACTTGCTTTATAATATCCTTCTCGATAAATAAAGGTAACGATATCGGCATCTTGTTCGATGGCTCCTGATTCACGCAAGTCAGACATCATTGGACGTTTATTTGGTCTTTGTTCAACTGAACGTGATAACTGTGATAAAGCAATAACAGGAACATCTAATTCTCTGGCCAACATTTTTAATTGTCTTGAAATATCTGAGACTTCTTGTTGTCTTGATTCTCGATTATTGGAACTTCCAGTAATTAATTGAAGATAATCGATAACAATTAATTTTAAACCATGTTCTTGCTTTAATTTTCGACATTTAGCGACAATTTCATTGATTTTAACTCCTGGCGTATCATCTATGTATAAATTACATTTACTGACTCTTTCAGCTGCCGCATAGTATTTATTTGCATTTGTTTTCAAGATTTCACCTGTTCTCATGGTAGAACCTTCAATTCCACCCATGGAACAAATAATTCTTTGTACTAATTGACTCGCAGGCATTTCTAATGAAAAAATAGCTACTGGGTCTTCTGATTTAAAAGCAACATTATGAGCAATATTTAAGGCAAAAGCTGTTTTCCCCATTGCTGGACGTGCCGCTAAAATAATCAAGTCTCCTTTTTGAAGTCCTGATGTTATTTTATCCAAATCTCTAAAATTTGTACGAATACCTGAAATATTACCATCAATACTTTGTAATTTATTTAAACGATCCGTTACTTCTCTAATAACTTTTTTTACGTCAACAAACTCTCCAGCATTACGATCTCTCGTAATGGCCAACATTGTTTTTTCACTTTCATCAATAAAACCATCAATATCTTCAATATCTCCAAAAGCATTTTCAGCTATTTTTGTTGTTTCATTGATGATTTTTCTTAAAATCGATTTATTATGAATAATCTTTAAATAATATTCACTATGAGCTAAAGTTGGAACTGAATCACTTAATTGTCTTAAGTATTCTACTCCACCTACTTTATCTAATTGGCTATGATCTAATAGATAAGAAGTAATCGTTGTAACATCAACAGGTATATTTTGTCTCGAAAGTTCACTCATTGCATTGAATAATACTTTATGTGATTCTTCATAAAAATCTCTATCTTCACACTTATTCAAAATATCTTGGCAAGCTTCTTTTGATATAAGCATAGATCCCAGTAAAGATCGTTCTGCCTCTAAATCATGTGGGAAAACTCTTGGCATAAATCTCCCTCCTATTTTTCAGATAAGTGAACTCTAATAGTAGCGATAACTCCTTTATATAGTTCAACTTTTAAGTTTGAATATCCTAATGCTCCAATTGGATGTGCATTGATAAATTTTCTTTTATCGACTCTAATATCATATTTTTCTCTTAATTGTTCAACGATATGTTTTGTTGAAACACTTCCAAACGTTTTACCATCTTTACCAGATTTTAAAACAAATTCTAATGTAATACCTTCAATTTTTTCTTTTAGTGCTTCCGCATTTTTCTTATTTTCAATATCTTGTAATCTTGCTTCTTCTTTTTGTTGTTCTAAAATCTTTTTAGAACCTGCTGTTTCCTTAACAGCTAATTTATTTTTAATTAAGAAGTTTTGTCCATATCCATCAGATACATTGACAACATCACCTTTTTTACCTACTTTTCTAACATCTTCTAATAAAACTACTTTCATCTTTTTTACCCTCTTTCATCCAAATATTGATCAATAGCTTCTTCTAACTTATCGATCGTTTCCTTAACAGTTTTTTCTTCAACCTGACAAGCAGCCATTGAAAAATGACCACCACCTCCAAGTTTTTCCATAATCAACTGTACATTAACCTCTGTCTTAGAACGAGCAGAAATAGCAATCTTATCCTTATCTACGCGTCCTGCAACAAATACCGCTTTAATTTCAGCAATATTTAATAACTCATTACCAACTTTCGCTAGTAGAGGTCTTGTATAAATTTCTTCTTCATTTCCATATGCTATTAGTATATCATTTCCAAAACGATATGCATTAGCTGAAATAGACATTTTTTCTTGTGTCGTTTTGTAATCATCTTGCAAGAACTCATAAGCTCTAGAAACATTCGCTTGTTTTTCTTTAAGCTTTGAAGCAATTTGAAAAGTACGTGATCCAACATGATTTCTAAAATAGTTTGTATCCACCAACATTCCCGCATACATAACAGTTGCTTCTGTTGGTAAAACTTCAATTTCAACTCTTTGATACTCAAATAATTCAACCACTAATTCTACAGTTGAAGAAGCAGCTGGTTCCAAATAAGTTAAAATTGGTGAATCAACAAAGTCTTCCCCTCGACGATGATGATCAATCACGACTATCTTTTCAGCCTTATCCAAAAGTTCTTCACTAATAGCCAATGCTGGCTTATGATTATCAACACAAATAAGTAATGCATCTTCATCAATTAAATCAATAGCTTTTGCAGGAGAAATAATTTTTCCTTTATATAAATCTTCTGCCATTAAACGACGTGCAATATTTCCTGTTTTTTCTTCTAAAGAATTTTCATCAACAATCACATAAGCATACTTTTCAAATGCTTTAACAAACTTAGCAACCGCTAAACTCGCTCCAAAAGAATCTAAATCAGATTGCTTATGTCCCATAATAAAGACATTTTGACTTTGTTTTACTAAACTTGCTAGTGTTTGTGAAATAACACGTGCTCTAACACGGTTCGCTTTTTCACTATTTTCACTATTTCCACCAAAATATCGAATTTCTTCATCTAATGTTTTTACTGCCACTTGATCTCCACCACGAGAATACGATAAAGAAATAGCACTAAAAGCAAGTTCATCTAATTCACGTAAAACTTTAGATCCTCTTCCTATTCCCATTGATAAAGACATCACGGCACCAATTGATTCCATCTTTTGTTTAAATTCATCTAAAATACAAAAATGAACTTCTACTTGTTTACGATAAATTCTTTCATTAAAAACAGCTAAATAACCATCTTCTTTATATCTTTTTAAGATAATTCCATTATCTTTGGCCCAATCAAAAATCATTTGTCTTGAAGTTGTTTCAATCATGACTGATTTTTGTTCATCTGCATATTCAATAGAATCATCATAATTATCAATTGTTAAATAGGCAACACATAATTGTTGATCATTATATTCTTTTTCAATCGTTGTTAAATCTGTTACATCTTTTAAAAATAATAAACGATTATTTCTAGAATTATAAACTTCATATCTTCTAGAATTAATATCTATTGTTCTAACATCTTCATCTTCAAAAAGTATTGCGAGTAAAGGTTGCCATTCAAGTAATTTCTTCCCTACGATACGAATACCAAGTTCATGTAATAAATCACTGACCCAAACAACATTTCTATTTTCATCATATTTAATAAGCCCTATTCCACCAAAAATCAAAGCATTCTTTGATTCATTATTTAATGCTTCTTTAACACTATAAGTTGTTTCACTAAACATATTATGGAGATAATAGAGAACAATGATACAAACAACATTTTTTATTAAAATATAAATCATTAAAGCTAAAGTAACACGATTTTGTAAAAACATATAAGTTAATAAAGCTAATACAAATTCTATACCTAATAAAGCAACTATTGTATTTCTAAGTTGCATAAGCTTCTTAATCATGAAATACCCTCCTCTTTATTACCTTATATTATACATGAATTCATTTATTTCATCATCTTATTTTTATTCATTCGAAGGATAAATAGATTCGTATAAACTTTAATAATATAAACTTCTGAAAAAGATAAGACGATCCATAAAATAATAAACATTCCATTCTTTAAAAAATCACTTTCTAAAAAAGGAAAAAGTCCTACAATACTATAATAAATATCTTTCGCATCTGTAAAAGTATTTAAACCTAGTAAAGAATTCAATAAAAATAAAACAACAAAATTCTTCAACATACTATAAACTCTTAAAATCCATTTACCATCAATATTCTTTTTTATACAATAAATATATAAAATACCTAATGGTAAAGTAAAAAAAGAATACAAAGTAAAAAATAATTCACCTGTTAAAAATAAAATAAACGTACTTGTAAACAAGACAAGAAAAGCCATCTTTGCATTAAACTTAAACGTATAATAAGCTAACGCAACTGTCATTAGATAAATAAAAATAATATCGAACATCGTTCCTGTATAAACATTTACAACCGATAACACACCAAAAAGGGCTGCCATAAATGCTCCTGTTACAATTTGTTTTGTCTTTTCTCTATTCATTTCATCACCGTGATTATCATACAACTTTATCGCTTATCTGTCACTTATATAAAGAAAAAAGAGATTCCTTAGAATCTCTAGTCTTCAAATAAACAAGCTCCATTTGTTCCAATAACATGTTTATACCAATCAAATGATTTTTTCTTATATCTTTTATAAGTACCATTACCTAAATCATCTGCATCTACATAAATAAATCCATAACGTTTAGACATTTGTTTTGTACTTTCAGATACTAAATCAATACATCCCCAAGATGTATAACCCATTAAATCAACACCATCTTCATAGATTGCATTATACATTTCTCTAAAGTGAGCATCAAAATAATCGATACGATATTGATCATCTACTTTACCATCAATAAGTTCATCTTTAGCTCCTAAACCATTTTCTACAATAAACAATGGTTTTCTATAACGATCATATAAATCTACTAAAGAAACTCTTAAACCGATTGGATCAATTTGCCATCCCCAATCAGAACTTGGAATATAAGGGTTTTTAATCGCAATATTAGTATTAGCAGCTGTTTTCTTTAATCCAGCATCATCTTTAGCAACACAACTTGATGAATAATAACTAAATGAAACAAAATCAACTGGATATTTTTTCATGATTTCTAAATCATGTTCTTCCATTTTAATATTTAAACCTTCATTTTTAAATTTAGTTAATAAATAAGCAGGATATTCTCCAAAGACTTGAGTGTCGCTATAACAATACGTACTTCTCATATCTTGTTGTGCTTGTAAAACATCTTCTGGTTTACAAGTATATGGATAATAAGTTAATTTTGTAAGCATACATCCTACTTTACAGTCTGGATTTTTTTCATGCGCAATTTTTGTTGCAAGAGCACTTGCGACAAATTGATGATGCATTGCTTGGAAAATAACTTCTGTAAAGTTTTTACCTTCAAAACGATCTCTTACAAGTCCTCCTGTTGTATAAGGATGTCGAATCATTGAATCAACTTCATTAAAAGTTAGCCAATATTTGACTTTATCTTTATAACGATCAGTAATAACATCTACATATTTAACAAACATATCAATAATTTCTCGATCATACCAACCATTATAATTTAATACTAAGTTGATTGGTGGTTCATAGTGTGACATTGTAACTAAAGGTTCAATACCATATTTATGACATTCATCAAAAATATCATCATAGAATTTTAAACCTTCTTCATTTGGTTCTTTGTCATCTCCATTTGGGAAAATACGTGACCAAGCAATAGAAAGTCTAAAGACTTTAAATCCCATTTCAGCAAATAATTTAATATCTTCTTTATAATGATGATACCCATCTGAACCATGTCTTTTTGGATAAAGACTTGTATCATCACTTTTCATTGCTTCTAAAATTTCTTTTGTAGAAATTTCATTTTGTTTAGCATAATCTTGAACATCTACATCTAAATGGTGACGGGCACAGTCTGAAACAGAAACACCTTTTCCTCCTTCGTTCCATCCACCTTCATATTGGTTAGCAGCAACAGCGCCACCCCATAAAAATCCTTCTGGAAATTTTTTTACCATTTTAATATCCTCCGCTTTTCTCTAAAACCATCTTAACACCTTATATAAAAAAAGCATGATTATTTCATTTAATGAAAATAATCATACTTACTCATTAATCATGTATTTTTTTAGCTAAACACATTTCCACAAATTCAACATCAAAATGTTTAGCTCTTGATCCTGAATAACCCATATCTAATGATGAGATTTGTTTCATTTCTTCTTCATTTAATTCAAAATCAAAGATATCTATATTTTCTTT
>NZ_JAJDKB010000174.1:0-301 GCF_020589955.1 Faecalibacillus sp. TM498 | reverse complement strand
AGTATATCATAATCTGTTCGCTTTTATCATAACTTTCTAACCTTTCAATAGTACTCCCACTGATATTTTCTAATTTAGAGTTTATGCGATTGACATGTCCATCTCACTTTTTAGCTGCCTGTGGCAGTATCCACATGACATAGGCCTTTTTTCATTCCATCATAGTTTCTATAATCATATTCCTTTCCATTTTGACTGGTAATCCTTCTTGAAAGATAATCATTTCCTCTTGTTAGTGGGGCATATCCGGGATTCTCTACATTTTGTATCTCTACATCTAGATAAATTCTTTTCATTGTTC
>NZ_JAJDKB010000173.1:0-311 GCF_020589955.1 Faecalibacillus sp. TM498 | reverse complement strand
TCAACAGGAGCAAGAGCTATTGCCTTTGGACCATTACAACCAGCTCAAAGAGGATGGTTACAATGCATGAAAAACATGGAATTATGTGTTGAAGAAGCAGCTGTAACTGGTGATTATGGATTATTAATGCAAGCATTCATTTTAAATCCACAAACAGTATCAGGACAAAAAATGGTGAATGTTTTAAATGAATTATTGATTGCTCATGAAAAATACTTACCACAATTTGTAGATAAGATTGCCGAGTTAAAAGCAGCAGGTGTTACCATCAAAGATGATGTTGCACGTGAATTAACTGAAAAAGGTTTATA
>NZ_JAJDKB010000172.1:0-314 GCF_020589955.1 Faecalibacillus sp. TM498 | reverse complement strand
GTTTTCACTCTGACATCTAAGACCATATCTTTATCACTTAGATGTTCAGGATTGACTTCACTATTTAAGACAAAGAGTTCCTGACATTTAATACCCGTAATTCCTTCAATAATGACTTTAAGTAAATAATAACAGCGAGAATCATTGAGATCACTCAACATGAATTTAAAGACAAGATCATTTTTAAAATCCGTAATTCTATTTGGTTTGATTTTTGTTTCCATTGTTCCTCCCTCCATTATTTATATAGACAACAAAAATCATTTTTTCTTTTAAAAAATTAAAAAAACGAAATAATTTTCTTATTTCGTTAA
>NZ_JAJDKB010000171.1:0-318 GCF_020589955.1 Faecalibacillus sp. TM498 | reverse complement strand
TAAGACTCATAATCTTTATAATCTATTGAATGTGTCAGTTCTTTTCCACAATCACATTTGACCCAATATGTTACTCTTAAAATTTTTGTTTGTTCTTCCTTTTGAGGTTGTTGTGCATTAGTAGTATTTCCACTTGATGCTGGCTGACTTGGTGTTACAGAAGAAGGCTGATTGCTTTCAACAGGCTGTATTGGTGTTTGTTTTGTTTCACCTTTCTTTTGTATTTTATTTTCATTAGTATTTTGATTACTCGTTTTCTCTTGAGTTTGCACATCACTTTTTACAGATTCTTGATCTTCCTGAATCGTATTTTCTTCT
>NZ_JAJDKB010000170.1:0-322 GCF_020589955.1 Faecalibacillus sp. TM498 | reverse complement strand
ATAAAAAAATGGTGGTTCCGGGCGGAATCGAACCACCGACACGAGGATTTTCAGTCCTCTGCTCTACCGACTGAGCTACGGAACCATCATTTGGCGGTCTGGACGGGACTCGAACCCGCGACCTCCGCCGTGACAGGGCGGCATTCTAACCAGCTGAACTACCAGACCATTTTGGTTGCGGGAGAAGGATTTGAACCAACGACCTTCGGGTTATGAGCCCGACGAGCTACCAGACTGCTCCATCCCGCGATATTAAGTTTTTTTAATAAATGGCGGAGATTGAGGGATTCGAACCCCCGCAGGACGTTAATCCTCTGCTGGT
>NZ_JAJDKB010000169.1:0-323 GCF_020589955.1 Faecalibacillus sp. TM498 | reverse complement strand
AACTAAAATTCCTATCATTGAAAATAATCTTGTATTAAAATAGAAAACACTTTGATGAATATGACAATAACGATAAACAACTGTTAAAAAGATTGGTGTTGTCACTAATGATAAACAACAAGTGATTATTACTGAAACAACCATGAGCATAATCATTTGAACTAATTGATAAAGAATAACTTTTCCTTGATTAAATCCTGCCATTTTAAGCATTCCTATTTCTCTGGCATGAAGTTTCATATAATAGTTACATGAATAACAAATCAATGAAACACAAACCATTAAAATAAACAATCCCATCAACATAATGCAATAAGGTTCAC
>NZ_JAJDKB010000017.1:0-50401 GCF_020589955.1 Faecalibacillus sp. TM498 | reverse complement strand
GAAGCAATCCAAATCCAACTTGTAAAAAAAGGAAGCAGTGCACCAGGAAGTACAAATAATTGCTTCTATAAAAGATAAATAATCAAAAGGTAAATAATAGGCAACAGTACTAAACAACAGTTTTAGATACTGAACGACCAAATATTTACCTTTTTATATGTTAATAAATGTTGTAAACTTAAGTTAGGGAGGTGAGAATGTGAAAAAGACATTAAGCATTATAGTTTCTTTGCTATTGATTTTCAGTACTATTTTAAATGTAAAAGCTTTTGAAACGAATCAGATAGAAAATTCTTCCAATGAAGTAGTAGAAGATAATACAAATGATTCTTCTATAAATGAAGATGATTTACAAGATGTAGATCAAAATGAGAATACTGAAATAGTAGATGATAATGAAAACAGTGAAATTAATACTACTGAAGGGAACGATGAAATAACTAATCAAGTTACAACAAATTCACCAGAGGAAGTAATTACACCAAAAATAATGTATAAAACACATGTACAAGATTACGGATGGAGTAATTATATAAGTGAAGGCGTTTCTGGAACTGTTGGTAAATCAAAGAGACTAGAAGCTATTAAAATGAAGTTGGATTTAGGAAGTTATGAAGGATCCATTGAATATGCAACTCATATTCAAGATATTGGATGGACCAGTTTTGTATCAGATGATCAATTAAGTGGAACAGAAGGAAAATCAAAAAGATTAGAAGCTATTAAGATTAAGCTAGTAGGAGATATAGCAAATTATTATGATGTGTATTATAGAGTACATATTCAAGATAATGGATGGCTTGATTGGGCTTGTAATGGAGCAAGCGCTGGTAGTGAAACTTATGGTAAACGATTAGAAGGTATAGAAATTAAATTAATAAAAAAAGGTGACCAAATACCTGAAAACACGCAAAATCCATTTGTTTATCCTGGACGTATTTATTATTCATCACACGTACAAGATTATGGATGGTTATCTAATGTTGGAGATGGAAAAACAAGTGGAACGTCAGGACAATCAAAAAGAATAGAAGCAATAAAGGTTTCATTATGTAATTTACCTTATAGTGGAAGTGTAGAATATAGTACTCATATTCAAGATATAGGATGGCAATCTTATCGAAAGAATGGTTCTATAAGTGGAACATCAGGTCAATCCCAAAGGGTAGAAGCTATAAAAATCAAACTCACTGGTGAAATAAGTAATTATTATGATGTCTATTATAGAGTACATGCACAAGATTTAGGATGGATGTCTTGGACTTGCAATGATTCTAAAGCAGGTACTGAAGGACTTGAATTAAGAGTAGAAGCAATTCAAATATGTTTAGTTGAAAAAGGTGGAAATGCGCCTGGAGATATTTCTAGACCTTTTGTTGAACAAGGAAAAGTGGAATATAGTTCACATGTACAAAATATTGGATGGCAAAATTATGTTAATAATGGTAATACAAGTGGAACTGTAGGGCAAGGGTTGAGATTAGAGGCTTTAAAAATCAGATTAGGTGATAATTCCTATGAAGGAAATATTGAATATAGTACACATGTACAAGATTATGGCTGGATGAATTATTCTAGTAATGATTCTATTTCAGGTACAATAGGACAATCAAAAAGAATAGAAGCTATTAAAATAAGACTTACAGGAGAAATTAGTAATTATTATGATGTTTTCTATAGGGTTCAATGTCAGGATTTTGGTTGGCTAGGATGGACATGTAATGATAGAATAGCTGGTACAACTGGTGGAGGCTATAGAATTGAATCAATTCAAATAAAACTATATCCTAAAAATATTACCAATCTAGGTATTTCTCATTTATCATGCATAACGTTTGAAGATAAAAATGGATTTAAAGTATGTAAAGATGCAAATGGAACATTATATGAAGATGCTCAAGGATTGTTGGGTATGAAAAGCTCATATGTACTACGAGTAAATAAATCAACAAATGTTGTAACCGTATTAGCAGCTAATGGTACAGGCGATTATAATATTGCCTATAAAAGATTTGTTTGTTCAACAGGCAATGGGACACCATATGGAACATATTATACACCTGTAAAATACAGATGGAGATATTTAGTGGGTCCAAGCTATGGGCAATACTGCACCAGAATTGTAAATGGTATATTATTTCATTCATTACCATACGGTCAACAAAATCCATATACATTACAAACGAGTGAATTTAATAAACTTGGAACAACTTGTTCGCATGGTTGCGTTAGATTGATGTGTAGAGATGCTAAATGGATTTATGATAATTGTAGTTTAGGGACAAGAGTTGATATTGTTAGTGGTGCAGATCCATTAAGTAAACCGAGTGCTCCCAAAATACCAGCAAATCAAAGATGGGATCCAACTGATCCAAATATCTAAATATAAAAGATGTAATTAATATGTATTTGAAATATATATTATTTGCATCTTTTTTTGATTATATAATATTCATAATAAATAAGAGTTTGACTATAAAGATTAGGTGACTTATAATCAACTTGGTAAAAGTAATATTAATAAGGAAGTGATAAAATGAAGTTAGCGTTAGTAGTGCCATGTTATAATGAGGAAGAAGTACTAGAAGATACAACAAAACAATTGTGCAAATTATTTGATAAATTACTTGAAAAAGGGAAAATAGATGAAGATAGTTATATTTTATTTGTAAATGACGGAAGTAAGGATCAGACATGGAATCTTATTTCAAAATTTAATGAACAAGAAAAATGGGTTGCAGGTTTAAATTTGGCTGCTAATGTAGGTCATCAAAATGCATTATATGCAGGATTAATGTCATCGTATAAAAATGTAGATGCAACTATTTCTATAGATGCTGATTTACAAGATGATATTAATGTTATAGAAAATATGATTGATGAATTTAATAAAGGAAATGATATTGTATATGGTGTTAGAAATGATAGAACATCAGATTCATTCTTTAAAAGATTCACAGCACAAAGTTTCTATAAATTAATGACAGTTATGGGTGTAAAAAGCGTATATAACCATGCGGATTTTAGATTAATGAGTGCAAGAGCAGTAGAACAATTAGGACATTATAAAGAAAGAAATTTATTTTTAAGAGGAATGGTACCATTAATTGGATATAAAACCTCTTGTGTGTATTATGCACGAAAAGAAAGAATGGCAGGGGAATCAAAATATCCATTAAAGAAAATGTTAAGTTTTGCATTTGATGGTATTACCTCATTTAGCATTAAGCCAATTACAATGATTAGTTGGGTGGGTTTTTTAGCAATAGTATTTTCTGTTTGTGCAATGATATATACATTTATAGGACATTTTGTAGGAAATACAGTTAGTGGTTGGTCATCATTAATGATTTCTATTTGGTTTTTAGGAGGAGTTCAGTTGCTTTCAATAGGAGTAATTGGACAATATATAGGTAAAACTTATGTAGAGGTAAAAGAAAGACCAAGATATAATATAGATGTTTTATTAGAATCTAAATCAGTAGGTAAAGAAAATGATTAAAAAAATTATTAATTTCGGATTGGTTGGAGTTTTTGCTACAGCTATTGAATATATATTGTTGATTGTTTTAAAAGAATTTTTTAATGTAGACGTAATAATAGCATCAGGAATTGCGTTTACAGTATCACTGTTATTTAATTATGTTTTAAGTATTAAATATGTTTTTGTTGATAAAAAAGAAATGTCAAAAACAAAAGAAATGACAGGATTCTTTATTACTGCGATTATAGGATTAGGAATTAATCAAGTTATGATGTATATTCTTGTGGATACAGTTAAAATTTATTATTTGTTTGCAAAGGTTATATCTACGGGAACTGTTATGATATGGAATTTTATATCAAGACATGTATTTTTGGAGGGATAGTTTAGATATATGAAGTCAACAAAAAAAATATATCCAATATTTTATAATTTTATAGCTATATTATTTGGTGTTATGATGGCGGGTATACTTTTTATTAATTTATTTGTAGCAAATAGGAGAGAATTTCCTTGCAAAAAGAAATTTTTGTTTTCTAATATTAAATTATTAATTATAGGAATAGTAGTATTTGCTATCTTAGTAGTAATATACAATAAATTTATAAAAAAATATGTAGACAAATTAACTAAAAAACAATGTAATATTTTGTTATTGATTTATTTTTTTGTTACATTTATTTTACAAATATATATAATTAATAAAATTTTTTTCCTATCAGGATGGGATGTTGCGCAGCTAAGAGTAGCAACAGATCAATTGATGGAGGGAATCAAATTAAATCAAGGAAATAGTTTTAATACATATTTACAAATTTATCCAAATAATTTATTTTTGTTGTTCATCTTTGTTATCATTTCTAAAATAGCATATATATGTAGTATAGATTCGCATTTATTAATGTCTATAGTGAGTGCACTTTCAGTAAATCTTTCTATTATCATGATGATAAAAATTATAGGAAAAATATCCAAAAATAAGCATATGTGTGTTTTATTTGTATTTATAAGCACATTATTTTTAATGTTTTCTCCATGGATTGTAATTCCTTATTCAGATACATATGCAATGTTTTTTACCACAAGTGTTTTATATATTTTCTTTAATAAGGAAAACTTGGATCAATATGTATATATATTTGTGCTAGTATTAATATCGTTAATAGGTTATAAAATTAAACCGACAGTTATTATTTCAATTATAGCTATTGCTATTATAGAAATATGGAGCTATTTGTTTGGTAATAAAAAATTAAAATTAGATATTTTGTTTAAAAGTATAATTGCTATTGTTTTATCGGTATTATTATTTGGAATAATCAATAATTTTTCAAAGTCTTTTTTAGGTTATGAGCGAAATATTGATGTTGAGATGCCTATGACACATTTCATGATGATGGGGATGAATGAAAAAATGAAGGGTGTATTTCTTTATGAAGATGTGGAGTATACTACTTCTTTTAAAGGAATTGATAATAAAAAAACAGCGAATATTAAAGAAATAAAGAAAAGGTTAAATCAATATGGAGTCAACGGATATTTGCAATTATTGATTGATAAATCGCTTATAAATTATGATGATGGATCATTTGCATGGGGGATAGAAGGAAATTTTTATCAAAAAACTATTAGCGAAAATAAATCAATATTTTTGAAAAAGATGTATTATAATAATGGAGAATATTATAAATATTTTGAAAGTTATTTACAATCTATATGGCTCTTAATATTGTTTATGAGTATATTTTCGATATTTAAAATTAGAAATCATGAGTTATTAGTTATTAATTTAACTATAATCGGGATAACATTATTCTTGTTATTGTTTGAAGCACGTGCAAGATATCTATTTCTATATTCACCATATTATTTATTATTGTTTGTTATTGGAACGGCGAATATATATAAAAAAATAGATAGTAAGATGAAAAATATGCGTAATTGAGTAAAGGCTTATGCTAATTTATAATTATTTTGGAAGAAAATAATAAAACAATATTAGCAAATAGCCTTTTTTTATTGATAATACCTAGATAATGTGATAAGTTCTTGATGATATTATCAAGCTTTTTTATTGAAGGATGTGTAGATGAATGAAACACGCAAAACAAAAATTTGTATTTAATAAATATGATAACCAAAAAGATGAGATTTTGGAAGAAAACAATACTCTTCAACAAGATGTTGAAGAAAATAATAAGATTGATAAAATTTTTAAGATAATATGTAATGTATTGATAATATTTATACTTGTGTATTTTTTTAAAAGTTGTGTAATAACACATGGACAATCAGTATCTTCAATACAAAAGATGATTTTTTTCTTTTTTGTAGTTATTTCAATTTGTCTGTTTGTGGGAATAAATTATATCTTATCAAAAAAAGATTACAAATTAGAAAAATTATTTTTAATAGTTATGATACCGATAAGTATAATTTACTCATTAATTATGATTCCAGGTATGGTTCCTGATGAAGCAACGCACATGAGGCTTACGTATTCACTTGCAAGTCAAATTATGGGTGTTGAAAAAGATAAGACAACATTAAGAGGAGAAGAAAAATATATTTATGAGCATTTACCACAAGCTCCAAATCAAGAAAGTTATGATTATAGTTATACACATTTACTTTCAGGTGAGGATAATGGTGAATATGTAACAATAGATGAAGATTCAGCAAATTGGAAGCAAATATTTTGGTATTTTCCGGCAGTTATAGGCACTATTTTCGCAAGAATTATGCATTTTGGAGCTACACCTACTCTATATATTGCTAGGTTGTTTAATTTATTTTTTTACATCTGGCTTACATATTTTTCTATAAAGAAAATTCCTATTGGAAAACAACTATTGTTTATGATATCTATTCTTCCTATGTGTTCCCAACAAATGATGTCTTTATCTTATGATGCAATTTTAAATGCTTCAGCATTTTTTTGTTTGGCATATGGTTTATTCTTCGTTTATCATAGCGAAGATGTACGGTATGATGAATATATAAAATATTTATTTGCAGCGGTACTGTTATTAAGTATTAAAAGTGCTATTTATTCATTTTTACTTTTAGTTCCAATATTATCTAAATTTGATAATATAAATGGTAATGTTCATTTAGAAAGAAAACATAAGATTATTTTAGTATTGAGTATTTCAATTTTAATATTATTGCTTAATTTTGTTTCATTTGGAAGTACATCATCTAAAGAAGTTGTAGAGTCTACTGCTGTTTCTAAGCATATTATTTCTTGGAGTGGGACAGAAGGTTATTCAATTGGATGGCTAATTACGCACCCAATAGAAGGAATAGCACTATTTATAAATACTATAAATCTTAAATTAGAATGGTATTATTATTCATGTTTAGGACAAGATTTAAGTTGGTTTACTGTTAAATTACCGTTTGAATTATTTAAATGTTGGGGATTGTTATTATTGATTAGTGCATTAAAGAAAGAAGAAAATAAAATAGATGGTAGAATGAGAATATTGTTTATATGTATAAATTCTATAGTTTTCTTTTTAGTACTATTATCAATGTGCATTTATTGGACGCCATTAGGATATGATCACATTGAAGGAGTTCAAGGAAGGTATTTTATACCAATTATTTATACCATTATTATAATTATTAATAATAAAAAAATTTGTTTAAAAGAAAACATTTATAAATATATAAACGTTTTTCCGTGTTTTTTAGTAGTATTAACTATTAGAAGTTTAATAAATGCTTGTTATTTATAATTATATTATCCAATTTATATGCTTTTTTGCGAATATAATAAAAAAATGGTAAAATATTAAATGTATAAATATTTTTCAATATTATAGAAAGGGTAAAATATACTATGTGTTTAATAACTGTATATTTTTAAAGGATGTTTAATGGAAAAAAATCTTAAATTAAATGCAATATGGAATACTTTAGGTATTACTGTTAACTCTTTTAATTCTTTATTTTTTTTGATAATTATTAATAGGGTAAATGGGGTAGAAATAGCTGGAATTTTTAGTTTTGCATTTTCTATTGCTTGTTTATTATTTATTGTAGGAATATACGCTGGTAGGACATATCAAGTTTCAGACATAAATGAAAATTTAAATAACTATGAGTACTTAGTGCATAAATGTATTACATGTACTATGATGTTTTTAATAGCAATTGTATTTATAGTTGTTCAAAAGTATTCTTTAGAGAAAAATGTTATCATTATATTACTTTGTTTATATAAGTTATTTGAAGCTATGAGCGAAACTTTTTATGGTTTTTTACAAAAAAATGATGAATTATATATAGTAGGGAAATCATTGTTTTTCAAATCATTAGTTGGTATTATCATTTTTTTTGTTATTGATTTTTTAACAAAAGACATAATAGTTTCATGTGTTGCACTTAATATAAATAGCTTTTTATTTGTTTTTTTATATGATATAAAAAAATCTAAAAAGTATTTGAATAAATTTCAAAAAATTAGATGGAATAAAATATTTGGTTTATTCAAAAAAGGATTTTCAGTTTTTGCTTTTTCTTTTTTAGCTGTTTATATTGTTAATGTTCCAAAATACGTGATTGATATATTGCTAGATAATAGATTTCAAACAATATTTAGTATAATTGTTATGCCTGGCACTGTTATGAGTTTATGTGGTCAATATATAATGGCACCTTTACTTACAAATGTTGTTGAATGTTACAATCAAAAAAAATATAAAGAATTCAAGAATATTATTTTTAAGATATTGGGAATATTAGTTGTTTTAGGAATTATTGTAGAGTTAGGAGCAGCAACTGTAGGTATTCCAATTTTAGGAATTGTTTATGCTATTGATTTAAATGCTTATGTATTAGATTTAATAATAATTATATTTGGTGCAATTTTATATGCGATTGCAGGTGTTTTTTCTACAGCACTAATTACGATGCGTAGAAATGGGATGCAATTAATTATATATTTAATAGATGCAATTTTTAGCGTTATAATAAGTTATTTGTTTATTAGCACATTTGGAATACACGGCGCGACAATCGGATATACTAGTACGATGGTATTGCATGTAATATTGTATACTATTTATTTTTTATATGAATATTCAAAATTAGTAAAAAGTGAAGATTAGGAGAAATTATGGAAAAAGTAATTGTTTTATTAGCATCATACAATGGGGAAAAGTATTTAAGAGATCAATTAGATAGTTTGATAAATCAAACATATAAAAATATTGATGTATATATAAGAGATGACAATTCAACAGATAAGACAATGGATATTATTAATGAATATTGTGGGAAATCAATCAATGGAATTAATTTTATTAAGGTGGATTCTTGTGGAAAAAATTTAGGTTATCCGGATTGTTTTTGGGAAATATTAAAAAATGTTCCACGTGCAAAATATTATTGTTTTTGTGATCAAGATGACTACTGGCTACCTGAAAAAATAGAATCATCAGTTAAGTGCCTAGAAAAAGTTGATTCTACTATACCAGCGATGACATATTGTGCATTTGATTATTATAATCAAAATATGGAATATTTAAGAAGCGGTGAAAATATTTTAAACAGCTATTCTTTTGAAAGGGGGATTTATTATACATATGCTCCTGGATTTACACAAATGATAAATAGAGCCTTGGTAGATAGTTTGGATTTTGATTATATTATTGGAAAGAATTTAGCACATGATATATGGTGTCAATGGATAGCAACGTCAATAGGGGAAATTGTTCCTAATAAAACAGTTTTAGCAAAATTTAGAAGACATGAATCTGCTGTGACATCAGGAAATAAATCTAAATTAGCATCTGTAAAAAGATGGTGGACTACTGAAATATGTGGTGATGAAATGAAAAAGTGGCATCAAAGTCTATGCTATTTTAAAAAAGCATATATAAATGATTTTCATGATGAAACAGCTAGTGTATTAAGTTTATTTGCAAATGAAAATAAATCTTTTTCTAATAAAATAAAAAAATTATTTTATCCGAAAAAATTAAAGATAACATTAGGTGGGGAAATTGCTTTAAGAATTTTATTTCTATTAGGCAAATGTTAACTTTTAGGAGGTATTAAAAAGATGAATATAGTTTATACAGTTGATAACAAGTTTGTGCCCCAATTAGCTACAGGAATATGTTCTATATGTGAAAATAATAAAGAAGAGGATGTTTGTTTTTATGTTGTGTCTAAAGGAATTACTGATGATAATAAAGACGCATTAACAAGATATGTGGAAAAATACGGAAAAAAAATATGTATAATAGAATTATCGAATGTAAAAGATTATATAGATTTTGATTTTGATACAAGTAGTTGGAATGATATTGTCTTAGCTAGATTGTTTTTTGATCGTTTGTTACCTAATGATGTAGATAAGATTATCTATTTAGATGGTGATACAATGGTAAGAGGAAGTTTACATGATTTATGGTCTATAGATCTTAGTAATTATGTAATTGGTGCAGCAGTAGAGCCAACTGCAAATAGTGAAAGAAAAAAAGCGATAAGTTTAGAACTAACAAAGCCGTATTATAATGCGGGGGTTTTGCTAATAAATATGGAAAAATGGAAAGAAATGAATGCAGGTAAGATAGTTTTAAATTTCTATAAGGAACATCAAGGCAGATTATTTGCTAATGATCAATGTGCTATAAATGGTGCGTTAAAAGATTATATATTACAAATACCAATAAGCTATAATTTCTGTAATAGCTATAGATTTTATAATTATAAAGCATTGGTTAAGATGATGAAACCAACAAAATTTATTTCTAAAGTGGATTATCAAGTGCAATGTAATAATCCCATTATCATTCATTTTCTTGGAGAAGAAAGACCATGGAGGGTTGGAAATAAGCATACATATACTAATGAATATATGTTTTATTGGAATAAAACTCCTTGGGCCAATACACCATTAGAATTAGGATGGGAAAATTATTTTAAAGTATTTAACCTATTTAATACAGTTATGAAGCCTTTTCCTATGTTAAGATATAGAATAATGGATACTCTAATTCCAATTATGATTAAACATAGGAAAAAAAGCTAGTAAAGGAGATTGTTATGAATGAGAAAATATTAATCATTATTCCGGCGTATAATGAAGAAGCAAGTATTTTAAAAACTTGTAAAGAAATTTATGAATATAATTCAAAATATAAAACTAATTATGATATTTTGGTTATAAATGATTGTTCAACTGATAGCACCTTAAAAATATGTAAAGGAAATGATATACCAGTTATTTCATTGGTTCATAATTTAGGAATTGGTGGTGCAGTGCAGACAGGGTATAAATATGCATATGAATATAATTATGATATAGCTATTCAATATGATGGAGATGGTCAACATAATATTGAATATGCAAAAAATATTATTGATCCTATTATTAATGAAAAATCAGATTTTGTTATAGGATCAAGATTCGTGACAGAAAATGCTAGTGAATTTAAGTCCAGTGCTGCGAGAAGAATAGGAATAAAAATTATTTCATCCACAATACACTTAATTACCAAAAAAAGAATTTATGATGTGACTTCTGGTTTTAGAGCAGCTAATAAAAAAATAATAAAAATGTTTGCGCAAGACTATCCAGTTGAATATCCGGAACCATTAACAAATATGGATCTGATATTAAAAGGATATAATGTAAAAGAGGTCCCTGTAGCAATGAGAGAAAGAGAGGGTGGCGTATCATCGATTAGAGCTTGGAAAAATGCTTATTACATGATTAACGTTATTTTATCACTATTAGTTTTTGGATTGAGGGGGAAAAGAAAAAATGGATAACTCTAAATTAACTATTTCATTGCTTTTGGTGGCATTCCTCTTGATAATTGTCACATTAGTAACGCTTAGAAAAAATAAAATTAATGTTAAGTTTGCTATAATATGGTTTATACCAGCTATTGCTATTGCTTTATTGGCTTTATTACCAAATTTGTTTATTAAGTTTGCACAATTGTTTGGCTTTCAAACAATTTCAAATTTAATAATAGGGTTTATTTTAGTTTTAATTTTATTTTTGATTATGTCATTAACTGTAATTATAACAGGGTTAAGTAAAAAAAATGTACTTTTAATTCAGGAAATCTCATTATTGAAAAAAGAAGTTGAAGAAATGAAAGGTAATGGTAAAAAAAATAGATAAAATGGGAGGAATTTTCAAATGCATACTTATGTTGTTTTAGCATATAAGGAGTCAAAGTATTTAGAAGAGTGTATAAAATCTGTTTTAAATCAAAAGTATAAAAGTAATGTTGTAATTGCTACATCTACACCAAATGAATACATATATAGTCTTGCTAATAAATATCACTTAAAAGTAAATATAAATCCTAACCCAGGGAAAGGTATAGGCTATGATTTTGACTATGCTATTTCATGTGGAATGACCAAGCTAGTAACAATCGCACATCAAGATGATATATATGATTATGAATATTCATATCAGATAGTTAATAAGTATAAAAAATATCCTACATCATCAATTATTTTTTCTGATTATTATGAGATTAGAGAAAATAAAAATGTTTATTCAAATTTAAATTTAAAAATAAAAAGAATTTTACTAAGTCCTATAAGAATTAATTTATTATCAAAAACGAGATTTGGAAAAAGACTTGTATTAAGATTTGGAAATGCAATATGTTGTCCTGCTGTAACATTTGTAACATCAAATATACATACACAAGATATCTTTAAATGCAATTTTGTTTGTGATGTTGATTGGTTTGCTTGGGAAAAATTATCAAAAGAAAACGGAAAGTTTACTTTTGTCAAGGAATGTTTAATGGGACATCGTGTTCATGAAGAATCAACAACAACTGAAATTATAGGTGAACGTATTAGAACAAAAGAAGATATGATTATGTTTAAAAAGTTTTGGCCTGAATGTATTTCAAAATTATTAAATAGATTTTATGTAAAAGCAGAAAACAGTAATAATACTTAGTGATAAATATTTAATTTGAGGAGGTAATTAATGAAAAATATAGTAGGAAAAATAAAACGTTATAAGTATTTTTTTTGCATAATGTTATTAATAATTACACAGGTGTTTGTTTGTGTTGAATTGAACAAAAAGCAAATAGAGACAGTTTCTTCTTATAATGGCATTGATGAGGGAACAACTCAAATTTTAACATATAGTGATGGTAATGATTTGAAAAATATTATAGAAAAAAATGATGTTTTTCAAAAAATTTCGTTACAAGATGGGGATAAATTATCGCAAAAAATATGGATTAATTCTTTATCAATTAATCAATTACAAATGATAATACAAACGGTACAAGGTGATTCTTTTATAGATGTATCATTAAAAGATGAAAAAGGTAAACAAATATATAGTGATACGATTAATATAGTACCAGAAAAAATTAAGTATAATTTAAATATAGAAAGTAATCGGTATAGTAAATGTGATAGATTTTCTTTAGATATGAAAGTGCACAGTAACAATGATGACTTAAGTATTTATAGCTGTACTTATCATGATGGAAGTTTAAAAATAAATAATGAATCTAATGATAATGTTTTATTAACAGGAATTATAGGCACAAATGAAAGATATGAGAGTAAAAAAATCGCATTTTTTTCTATGATTGAAATTTTTGTAATATTATTAATATTATGCTGTAATTACAAAGATCAAGGTGTTGTGAAAAAAATAGATGGGTTATTTAAAATAAAAAAGGTAAATTTTTATATTATAGAATGGCTAGCTTTTTTAGGACTATTACTGTTGACGTTAAAGGTGTTTTGTTCTTGGTATTATGAGGTGTTAATTAATCCAATATTATTTTTGATAGATATATATTTAATTGCATTATTTATATTTGCAATTTTCATTGCTTTTATAAAATTTAAAGACAATGTTGCTTATATTTTTGGATTATTTATTATACCAATAGGTTTATGTTTTACATTTCTTATTCTTCCAGGAAGTGTACCAGATGAACCTGTTCATTTTGCTAAAGCATACCTAACGTCGCAATTTAATTTTTCGTTTATAAGAGATGTAAAAATAACTACAAAATATTTAGTAACAGAAATAAGAAATTACAATGATATATTGCCAGCTATTTTTCAATTTAATAATTATAAATCATTAACATTATATCAAAATGCGTGTTCATATCATTTTATCTTATATATTTTTTCTGCAATTCCTTTATTTATAACAAGGATCTTACATTTATCTGTATATTTTGGATTCTACTGTGGAAGAATGATGAATTTGTTGATTTTTATAATTATAGGTTATAATATTTTAAAAATTATTCCTTTTGGAAAGTGGGTATTTTTTGTGTATTTTTTCAATCCAATGCTCATTCAACAGGAAATGTCATTTTCATCTGATTCATTAATTAATACAATCTGTTTATTAGCTATTGCATATTTCCTTAAAATGAAATTTAATAGTGACAAAATAGAAACTATAGATATAATAATTGTTTTTACAATGATTGGTATTGTTTTTTTAGCTAAATATATTTATTTACCAATATTTGGAATTTACTTTTTATTATTTGATAAATTAAAGAGAATGACTATTAATCAATATGCAATATGTATTTTGATGGTATTGCTTATTTTTACATCATATTATTGTACATCATTATTAAAAGTAAATGCACAGACAATAGAGTCGTTAGATAATTATGTGAAAGTAAATAATGTAAATCAATCTGCTCAGATCAAATTTTTATTATCAAATCCTAAAAACATATTTTATATGTATGTAGAAACTTTAAATAATAAATTTGATTTTTATGTAAAATCATTTATTGGGATGTTAGGAGTTTTAGCTATACCATTGAATCGAGTTTCTTTTTATGGTTACTATGGCTTATTATTTGGGACACCGATTTTATTTGAGGAAACAAAAAATAAGAAGTTTAAGTTATCTAATAGAATATGGTTAGTATTTTTATCGCTTTTTGTGTTTATGTTAGTTATTCTAGGAATGAATTTTCAGTGGACTCCAGTTGGCAAATACGTCACTGAGGGTGTACAAGGAAGATATTTTATTCCTGTTGTTATATTATTATTGATTACATTAATTCCACCAAAGAAGTTGTCAAAAAAACGTGCCAATTTCATCATATCGATAATAATTATTTTTATTCATTTATTTGTATTGATTAATATAGTTCGATATTTTATGTAATTGAAATTTTATATTTTTGTGTATTTTGATTGAAATAATTATTTGCATTCTATTTTGTTTGATTAGCATAAAAAGGGAGGGAAGAGAGTGAATTGTTCAATAATTGCATCTCTTATATTTTTAATAGGTGCAGGATCTTTATTTTTGAGTGTATTTTTTTGGAAAAAAAGTAAAAAACAATTATTTGCTTTACAATGGATAATAATTTTAATAATAGTTTTAAGTTGTTATCACACATTGATTTCTGGAATATTTCAGGTACTTTGCATTCCAATTAATGTTATATCTATAGGTGTTGTTGATTTAATATCTTCAATTTTTTTCTGGTATATAATTATTAAGTATAAAGATATTCAACATTATAAATTTGAGTTAGTAGATTTAATCTTTATTGTATTATTGTTGTTAGGATTAATTTATTTTACAAAAGTACATTATTCTGGTATGTCTTTGAGAATAAATTATGCTTCAATTGATGCGGGAGTTCATTTTAAAAATGCTCTTTATACTATAAATTTTCAAAAAGTTGATGGGATGTTTTATGACATGGTTTGGAATGCGTTATTTATTGAATTTTTAGGTGTTTTTGTATCTCCATCAGCTTTTTATAAATTATATGTGCTAGCTGATATTTTAAATTTAGGATTAGCAGCAGCAATGTTTTACTGTGTTATTAGACATAAAATTAGCAGTTCATTTGAAAAAATTATAGGTGTTTTACTTTCAGGAATATATGTAATAACTTATCCGTTGAATGTTACATTATTTGGGTTTACATATTTAGGAATGAGTATTACGATTATAGGTATCATTATTTTATTAATGGAGTTTTATATGAAAAATGAAATATCTATAAAATTTTGTATTTTATTATTAATGTTAACATGTTTTGGTGTCTTTGAAACATATGTATTATTTGTGCCAGTACTATATTTTGCTGTAATTTTATGTGTGTTTTTTAAACAATCAAAGGCTAAGTGTTTATTTTCGAAGGGTACAATTTTAACATCTTGTGCAATATTCCTTGTTCCCTGTATATTAGGACTATATTTTGTTTATGGAAGCATTTTTACGAATGGAGTAACCGTTGCAAATGCAATAAACAATGAAGGTGGATGCTATAGAGAATTATTTTCAAATTTTATTTTCTTTATTCCTGTTGCAATTTTAGGATATTTAATGATTATTAGAAAAAAGGAAAATGTTTTATTAGAGATTTTAACTCCATTATTAGTTGTTTTTTCTATTATCATATTTATAATGGTTTTAAAAGGCAAAGCCTCTACTTATTATTATTATAAGATGTATTATCCAATTTGGCTTGTAATTATGTTATTGAATTATGAAGGGTTTTTATATACAAAGAATGAAACTAAAATTTTATCATGTTCTGTTTGGGGAATGTGGATTTTGTTGTTTGCAATTTTTGCTAATAATATAGAAACTCGACTTCAAAATAAAAATCCAAATATTTTATCTGAAGTACGTTCGCAACATTATGTAGATATAGTGAAATTTAATAATACATATTTATTTTTACCTGCGTACGATGAACAAAGAATAGACTTATATCAATGGGTGTATAATTGTATTGATTTGGCGGATGAAACATGTATACCTGGTGCTGTTCGTTATGAAGATAATTTTTGGTTTCAAGATATTACTATGCAGGATTTTAGTGATTGGGATTTTTATAATATGAATTTTAAAAGTTTTAATGAGAAAATTAGAAAAATAAATAGTAAGTATATATTGGTTTTTTATGACAGTCCGGTATATTTAGAAAATTCAAATTATTTTGATTCTTTTGAAAAAAAATATGTTAATAACATAGGATTCATTGCTGAAATAAAATAGTCTTGTTATAAATATGTATATTTTTTATAGTTTTTAGTTTTAATTGCTGAAATTATTTTTAGAATAGTTTATAAAGATTGTGGGTAGTGTTATTATAAAGATAAGACTACCTGCTATTTTTATAAGTAGAATATTAAATTTAGCTATTAAGATAAGGATGTGGAAAGATGAATATTGAAAATAATTTAATGGTATTTGGATCAAGTCCTGATTTTGCAGATAATCCTAGAGGATTTTGGGAGTATATTAACATAAATACTAGTTATGATACATGTTAGGTCATAAAAGATAAGGTGATGTTTGAATTATTAAACCGAAAGGAAATAAAGTGTGTGTTAGAGGGATCTAGAGAGGCAAGAGAAATCATTGAGAAAGCCCATTATTTAATCACTTCATCTTTTGATTTTGCCTATAATAAAAGAATTGGACAGATTCATATTGCTGCTTGGCATGGTTTTCCTTTAAAGGTTATTGGATTTTTTGATAGTGCAGCAGCAAGTGAAACTTATGTGAAAGGATTAAAGGTTATAACAACACAAACAGATTTAATTACAGCAACTTCAAGATTTTCGCACATTACACTTAGTGGAATGTTTTCAGTAGATCCCCATAAAGTGAAAGAGACGGGATATCCTCGAAACGATATGATGTTTAATAATAATTCAAAACAAAAATTAAAAGAATTATTAGATACTGACATTTCCTAAAGCAAACTCTTTTTTTATCTTCCTACAATGAGAAAAGGTTTAAAAGATGAAGGTGAACATTTTGAAAATAATATTTTTAATTATTCAGATTATGATGTTGAAAAAATAGATGAATTTTTGGAAGAAAATAATATTTATATTGTAACTAAAGTCCATTTTGAAGGTAATAAATTATATAAGCAAGAAGATTTTAAATTATCTAAAAGAATTATTTTTTTAAATACTGAAATTATGAATGAACATTTATGTACTATTTATCATATAATGGATGCTTTTGACGGGTTAATTACTGATTATTCATCTATATATGTTAATTATTTATTATTAAATAAACCAATTATTTTTTCATGTCCTGATATTGAAAAATACAAGGAAGATAGGGGATTTATAGTAGATGATCCAACTTTACTTATGCCAGGAGCAATTGTAAAAACACAAGCACAACTATTAAAAAATTTATCTTTAATTATTGAAAATCATGATACATATAAAGATAAAAGAAATGATGCCTTTTTTTCATAATCATTTAGATGGAAATTCATCAAAACGATTGTTAGAAGAAATTCTTAAAATTGAAAATATATCTGATTCAGGAAAATTAGTAGGTCAATTATTTCAAAAAAACATATCTCCCCTTGATCAATATATCACTAATGAATTGATTGCAGAAATATTTTTTGATGAAGGTAATGGTTTTAATGAGAAAAATAAGCTTTCAAAAAAATATTTGCTAGATCAAAATAATAATAATAATACATTTACTTTAGAATTAGATGTAGATAAGAACATTAAAATGATACGTTTTGATCCAGATGATATAGGAAGAATAACTATTGATAGGTTTGAAATATCTTTAGGAGTTGATAAAATAAACAATTATACTATTATAGGTGGAAAAAAATATAATAATAAAATCATTTTTTCTACTATAGATCCTCAAATTTTAATTCCAATAAATGTTGAAAGCAAACAAAAATTAACCATTTATTTTAATTATGATGATTTATATGTAAATGGTGGAGAATTGTTAGAAGATACTATAAATGATAGTGAATCAAAAGATAGGGAAATTAAAAGTTTAAAGGATGAATTGCAAATGGTTTACAATTCAAAATCTTGGAAAATGACAAAATGGTATCGTAAATTAAGAGATTTAATAAAGAATTGAGTTATTTTGTTGCAAATTTGAAATAGAAATATATTATGATATAATACGAATGATATGGAGGGCTTATGGATATTAATAATGCTATTGAAGTTAGAAATATGACAAAATATTTCAAAGTTGAGTATGACAAAGCTCATACTTTAAAAGAAAGATTATTATCTTTTGGAAAAAGCAATAGAGAAGTTCATACGGTATTGAAGAATATAAATTTAGATATTAAAAAAGGTGAAACTGTTTGTTTGATTGGAACAAATGGGAGTGGTAAATCAACTTTATTGAAGTTGATGACTAAGATTATTTATCCTAATGAAGGGACAATTGAAACACATGGTAAGTTGACTTCGTTACTTGAATTAGGTGCGGGATTTCATCAGGATTTTACAGGAAGAGAAAACATTTATTTTAATGCAGCAGTTTTTGGTTTAACAAAAGCTGAAATTGAAAAAAGAGTAGATGATATCATTGAATTTTCAGAACTAGGAGAATTTATTGATAATCCAGTTAGAACTTATTCTTCTGGGATGTATATGAGACTTGCTTTTTCAATTGCTATTAATGTAGATGCAGAAATTTTATTAATTGATGAAATTTTAGCGGTTGGAGATCAACATTTCCAAGATAAATGTTTTGATAAATTAAAAGAATTAAGAGATAGTGATAAAACAATTGTTATTGTTTCACATAGTTTAGATACAGTTAAAGATTTATGTACACGTGCTGTTTGGATCTATAAAGGTGAATTTAAATTAGATGGTGATCCAACTTATGTTATTGATGAATATTTAAAACAAGTTAAATTAGATCATAAAGAAGAAGCTAAGAAAAAATATCAAAAACCATTAGATACTTACCATGGTATTGTTGTTGTTGATATTCCTCAATCATTTGCTGAAGTTAAAAAAGATACAGCTCAATTTACAATTTCTGGATGGTCATTGAGTGATTGTTTAAATGATCGTTTAAAAGTAACTTTTGATGATCAAGAGGTTACTGAAATGAGAAAAATAAATAGAAGTGATGTTTTAATGGCTTATCAAGAAAAATATGGTGGTTATGGAACAAATGATGATGAATGTGGATTTGATTATTTTGTAGATGTAAGTCAAATGGAATTAGGAGAACATTCTATTCTTGTTCAATTATTAGATGAAAAAGATAAAGTTATATCTGAAAAAGATTTAAAGATTAATATCATATAGGAGAAAAAGAAAATGAAATTATTTAAAAACTTATATGACTATCGTGAATTATTAAAAACAAATGTAAAAAAAGATATTAGAGGTAAATATAAAGGTTCATTTTTAGGAGTGTTATGGTCATTCTTAAATCCATTATTAATGGTTGCCGTTTATGCCATTGTATTTCCTTATATCATGAGAATCAAAACAGATAATTATCTTCAATATTTAATTTGTGGGGTTATTCCATGGAACTTCTTTACGACAGTTATGGGACTTGGAATGGGAAGTATTAAAAATAATGCAGGTGTTATTAAAAAAGTATATTTTCCTAGAGAAATTTTACCAATATCAGCCACATTAAGTGGACTTGTTAACTTTTTTATCGCTTGTTTGATTATTATTCTTTTCTGTGTTTTTGGTGGACTTGGATTAAGTTGGCATATTTTATTAGTACCATTTATTGCGTTGATTCAATTTGTAATTACAGCAGGAATGGTTCTTGGTTTAAGTGCAATCAATGTTTATATTCAAGATACAGAATATATTATTCAATTTGTTATTAATATGTTATTTTATGGAACACCTATTTTATATCCGGCAGAATTATTTCCAGAAGCTATTCGTTGGGTACTTTATTTAAATCCTTTTACACATATCGTAAGTGCCTACCGTGATTTCTTTATGTATCATACGTTACCAGCAATGTCTAGTGTAATCTACATGGCTGTCATGGCTATTATTTGTTTTGTGTTAGGTATGTTTATTTTTAGAAAATTAGAAAAAGGATTCGCTGAGGAAATATAAGGGAGATATGTATGAAAACATTAGATTACATAAATATTAGAGAGGCTCATGTACATGGCATTGTTAATCCAACATTTATCATGAGAGGAAATTGTGATTTGCAAAAATATTCACTTGAAGTAGTGGTTGATGGAAAGGAAAGAAAAGCTAAATTTTTGCCAGATTTAGTTAGTGACAATTATGAATTATCACTTTCTTTAAATAAAAGTGATTCTAAAATCAAAGTTTATTTATTACATGATAATCAAAAAGAATTGATTTGTGTAAGAAAAAATAACCTACTTAAAAGAATAAAATCTAAAATAAGAACTTTTTTTCAATTAATTTTGGTTAAAGCAAACTCAAGTAAAAATAAAGTAAAAGTAAATACTTATGCTATTGGTAAAGAAGTTAAATATATAGCTAAGGAATATCATTTTGTTTTAACACCAAATAGATTAAAACAAAGTAAAAAACGTATTAAAGAAAATAAGAAAACAAAAAATAAATTTTTAGATGTTTATAATTTCTTAAATCAAAAAGAATATCTTTTATGGTTAGAAAAAAATGAAAAACCATTTGAAGAACATCCTCAATTTTCTTACAATCCACTTATTTCAATTTGTATACCAGTTTATAATGTGGAAAGAAAATACTTAGCAGAATGTTTAGATTCTATTTTAAATCAAACATATCAAAACTTTGAAATATGTTTATCTAATGATTGTTCAACTTTACAAGAAACAATTGATACTTTAAATGAATATGAAAAGAAAGATTCTAGAATCAAAGTACATCATCGTAAAGAAAATGGACATATTTCTAAAGCAACAAACGATGCTTTAAATATTGCTAGCGGTGAATTTATTGGTTTAATGGATAATGATGATTTACTTGCTAGAAATGCATTAGCTGAATGTGTAGCGGCTTTAAATAAAAATAAAGAATTAGATTTTATCTACACTGATGAAGATAAAATGGATATGGAAGGATTAAGAAGAGATCCTCACTTTAAATCAGATTATGCACCTGATTCATTACTTGGAAGTAACTATATTTGTCACTTTGAAATTATGAGAAAATCAATTGTTGATGAAATTGGTGGTTTTAGAGTAGGTTATGAAGGGGCACAAGATTACGATATTTTCTTAAGATTTTTAGAAAAAACAACACCCGAACGTGTTTATCATATTCCAAAGATTTTATATCATTGGCGAATGATTGAAGGTTCAACGGCAGCAACAATTGATAGTAAAGGTTATGCTGTTGAAAAAGGAAGAATGGCAGTAGAAGATGCTTTAAAACGTCGTGGTATTAAAGCTAAAGTAACTGTTCATCCAAGAGTACCTTATTATTTAGTAAGATATGAATATGAAACAGAACCTATGGTTTCTATTATTATTCCAACAAAAGATTATGCAGATATTACAGAACAATGTTTAAAATCATTGTTTGAAAAAACAACGTATAAAAATTATGAAGTTATTTTAATGAATAACAATAGTGAAAAGAAAGAAACTTTTGATTTATTTAAAAAATATCAAAATAAATATTCTAACTTTAGAGTTATTGATGCTAATTATGAATTTAACTATTCTAAAATCAATAATCAAGCTGTAGAAGCGGCTAAAGGTGAATATATTGTTTTATTAAATAATGATACTGAAATTATTACACCACATTGGTTACAAGTAATGGTTGGCTATGCAATGCAACCGCATATTGGGGCAGTAGGTGCTAAATTGTTATATCCTGATAATACGGTTCAACATGCCGGTATTATTTTAGGAATTGGTGGAATTGCACAACATTGTTTTATTGATAATCCAAGAGAAGATGTTGGTTTCTATGGACGATTATCAGTTCCATTTAACTACAGCGCTGTTACTGCAGCTTGTTTAATGGTTTCTAAAGAAAAATATTTAGAAGTCAATGGTTTGGAAGAAGATCTACAAGTAGCATTCAATGATGTTGATTTCAACTTAAAGTTATTGAAACAAGGATATTATAATATTTGTTTAAATCAAGTAGAACTATATCATTATGAATCTAAATCTAGAGGTGATGATACAGTTGATACAAATAGTGCTAAATATCGTCGTTTTGTACAAGAGCATGATTATATCAAAGATAAATGGGGCTATATGTTATATAGTGATCGTTTTTATAATCCTAATTTAAGTTTGAAGAAAGCATTTGTTTTAGATAAAGAATAATGGGAGGTAAATCAATGAAAGTATTAGTAACAGGCGTTAATGGTCAATTAGGCTATGACGTTATGAATGAATTAAATCAAAGAGGACATGAAGCAATTGGAAGTGATATTACTGAAAGTAATGAACATTTTCAAAAGTATGTTCAATTAGATATTACAAATAAAGAAGCTGTAGAATCAGAAATTACAAAAATCAGTCCTGATGTTGTTGTTCATTGTGCAGCATGGACTGCTGTTGATTTAGCAGAAGATGATGATAAAGTAGAAAAAGTAAGAGCAGTTAACGCTAAAGGAACAGAAAATATTGCTTTAGTATGTAAAAAGTTAGATTGTAAAATGATTTATATTTCTACAGATTATGTATTTAACGGACAAGGTGAAACACCTTGGGATCCTGATTGTAAAGATTACAAACCATTAAATGTTTATGGACAAACTAAATTAGAAGGTGAACTTGCAGTTTCTTCTAATTTAGATAAATATTTTATTGTTCGTATTGCTTGGGTATTTGGTGTTAATGGTAAAAATTTTATTAAAACGATGTTAAATGTTGGAAAGAAATATCCACAAGTTAAAGTTGTTAATGATCAAATTGGAACACCAACATATACTTATGATCTTGCTCGATTATTAGTAGATATGGCTGAAAGTGATAAATATGGTTATTATCATGCTACTAATGAAGGTGGATATATTTCATGGTATGATTTTACAGTAGAAATCTTTAAACAAGCAGGATATACAACAGAAGTTTTACCAGTAACTACTGAAGAATATGGTTTATCTAAAGCTGCTAGACCATTTAATAGTAGATTGGATAAGTCAAAACTTGTAGAAAATGGTTTTAAACCATTACCTACATGGCAAGATGCTTTAAGTAGATATTTAAAAGAAATTGAATATTAAGATTGATTCGCTCATTTTAAATGAGCGAATTTTAGTTTTAATTTTATAATTTTAAAGAAAAATATAAGATTTATGATTTGTTGTTAATATAAGTAATTGGTTTTATAATAGTGAGAGGAAAATGATAATGGATATTAAATATATTGAGAAGAAAATGGAAAAAATAATACCTAAAGGTGTTAGTTTATTAGAATTTATGACTTTTGGTGTTATTGTAATGAGTACATATATATTTTTTCCAAATTTTAGTTTATTAAGATTGAATAGGAAAATGATTAGAGAAATTATATATATTTTTAGTTTTAAAAATATTTTTGTATTGACTATTTTTGTCCTTATATTTGTGGTGATAGACAAAATTCAATATAAGATTAAAATTAAATATGATTTTAAATATAACTTTGTACAATGGGAATTATTAACAAAAAAATTTATTGAATTATATTTTTTTGTTTTATCTTTGTATTTGTCCAATTTTGTCTTATTAAATCAAAAACTGAATGAATATAATACATATGAAATGATATGTTTTCTTTTTTTTATTGTTTCTGTTTGGATTTATTGTATGAATGTCTTATCAAAAATTTTTAAAGAGGATAGTTATTTTGATTATGAATATAATAAATCTAAATATCTTAATAACACGTTATTAAAGTTTGAAGGAAAAAATATTGATGATATAAATAAGAAAATTGCACTTTTAGAATTATATGAGAAAACTTCAAATGCATATGATAAAGGAATAAGAATAGATAAGGAAGAATTTAAAAGAAAAGAAATAGAGAAAAGCTATTTAAAGGTCAATAAAGATTAAATTAATATTCAAAGATAAAAAATATTTAAAGTATTGGTTTATAAACATAGTAGGCTTAAAAGTAGAAAATTAATATGAAATTTGTTAAATTGAAAAATATGTTTTTAAAGCCGCATTAATTTTATATACATTATATATTTGATAGATGGGAATTGTTTGTTTTATAAACTGTTACTACTAAAAGAAATAAGATCAGTATTTAGAATATATGTTAGAAATGATAATTAAAATGTTGCTTATATATCAATTGTAAAGTAAAGAAATAAAACTAAATGTTAATTTTTGTTATTGAGTAGTCACATTTAAACTATATGATAATTATACAAAGCTACATAGGATTATAGTATTTTTAATTACTCATTTTCAAAGACGAAGTAATTAAAATCTAGTTGATTTTATGTGCCATGACTACGCTTTATAATTTAAATTATGTTATACTGTTTCTAACAAAAGAAAGGGATAGTTATGAAAGTATCATTAGTAATGGCTGTATATAATGGCGAAAAGTATTTAATTGAACAATTAGATTCTATTAGAAAACAAACGTATCTAATTGATGAAGTAATATTAATAGATGATGTTTCTACTGATAATAGTTATGAGTTGATTCATCAGTATATCGATGGTTATAAACTTATTAATTGGAAACTTATAAAAAATGAAAATAATTTAGGATATCGTAAGAATTTTAAAAAAGGATTAGAGATAGTAGATGGGGATATCATCTTTTTAAGTGATCAAGATGATCGTTGGCATTTAAATAAAATAGAGGTGATGGTTGAAAAAATGAGTCAATCCACTATTTTATCTCTAGCATCGAGTTTTAATTTTATGGATCAAGATGGAAATTGTTTCGAAGTGAATAAAATAAAAGGACGTTCAAATAATAATTTACTTTTTAAAGAAGTAACAGAAGAATTAACGGAAATCGATTTAAAGAGTTTATTAGAAATGAATTTTTCTCAAGGTTGTTGTATGGCTATCAAAAAAGAAGTTAAAGATGAATATTTAAAAGTAACACAAGGTAAATTGCCTCATGATTGGGAATTGAATATTATTTCTGCTATTCAAAATGGATGTTATTATTTAGATATTCCTTTAATTGATTATAGAATTCATAATAATAATACCATTGGAATGGATAATATTGTTGATGGGAATATTATTAATGAAAAGAAACAAAGAGTGAATGAACGTATTGAACAGACGAAAGCACAAATAGAAAATGTGAATTTTACATTGGGATTAGAGCTAAATAGAGAACAAAAAAAATATTGTTTAAAATATAAAGATTATTTAACACAAAGAGTTTTAATGATGAAAGAAAAGAAAGCTTGTTCTTTGATTTTATACTTTTTAAAAGGAAAATATAAAGGATTTGGAAGAGTTAAAACTTTTTTAGGAGATTTAGTGAACATTATTAAATAGGTGATTGTATGGAAAAAATATTATTAATATCAAATATGTATCCATCTAAAAAATATAAACATTATGGTGTGTTTGTTCAAAATACAGCAAGTATTTTGAAAAATAATGGATATCAAGTAGATGTATCAGCTTTAAAAAAGAAAGATAGTAAGTTAGGAAAATTAGGTGGATATTTAAGTTTTTATATAAAAAGTATCTTTTTGTGTTTATTTCATCGCTATGATTATCTTTATGCTCATTATATTTCACATTGTGCATTATTAATTAAAATCATTAAGAAATTAAAACCAAGTATAAAGGTTATTGTAAATGTTCATGGAAATGACGTTGTTCCAGAAGACGCACATGATGAGAAGTTTATTCCTTTAGTTAAATCAACATTACCTCTAATAGATTTATGTATTGTACCATCAAGTTATTATCAAAAGGTCATGATGGAACAATATGGATTGAATGAAGATAAAATCAAGATTTTTCCTTCAGGAGGTATTAATTTTGATGTCTTTCAAGAAATAGAAAACGCTAAAGAAAAATTGCATTTAGATCCAAATAAAAAATGTATAGGTTATATAGGAAGATATGAAAAAAGAAAAGGTTGGGAAGTCTTTTTAAAGGCTATTAGTTTATTAGAAAACGTAGAACAATATCAAATCGTGATGGTGGGTGTTGGTGAAGATGAAGAAAAAGCGCATGCACTTATTCAAGAATATCATTTAGAAAACGTGATAAAAAAATATCCAATGCAAACTCAAAAAGAATTGGCGTTATTTTATTCAGCTATTGATATCTTTTGTTTTCCAACCTATCGTAAAAGCGATAGTTTAGGATTGGTTGGATTAGAAGCAATGGCTTGTGGTTGTATAGTTATTGCTTCTAATATGGCAGGACCAACAAGTTATATTAAAGATCAAGAAAATGGTTTTTTCTTTAAACCAAGAGATGGTAAAGATTTAAATCAAAAAATAGAAGATATTTTATCAATGAATGAACATCAAATAAAAGAGATTAAAGATCATGCTTATCAAACGGCCAAAGCGTATGATGTAAATGATATTTCTCAAAATCTAGTGGATATTTTTAATGGAATATAGGATGTGAAAGTATGGATGTGTCAGTTATTATTCCTATTTATAAAGGGAATGGATATATAGAATCTTTATTAAATAAAATAGAGAAAAATTATCAAGAAAGTCAAAAAGAAATAGAGGTTATTTTTGTTAATGATTATCCTGATGAAGAAATTATTGTAGGTAGTCAACATGATTTTCCAATTAGAATTATTAATAATGAAATGAATCAAGGAATTCATCAAACAAGAATCAATGGTTTAAAAAAAGCGTTAGGTAAATATATTTTATTTTTAGATCAAGATGATGAAATTAGTGATTTTTTTATTAAAAGTCAATTAGAACATATTGGAGATGCAGATTTATGTATCGCTAATGGCATTATGGAATCAGAAAATGGAAAGTGTTTGATTTATAAAAATAGATGCTCTCAAAACTATTTAAAGAAACAAATAGGATTTATTAAAGTGAGAGATTTAATTGTTTCACCAGGCCATTGTTTAATTAAAAGAACAAGTATACCAGAATATTGGACAAAGCATGTCATGTCTGTTAATTCGGCAGATGATTACTTTTTATGGCTTTTGATGATTGAAAATAAATGTCAATTTAATGTGAATTATGATGTATTATATACCCATAAGTATACTGGAGAAAATGTTTCAGGGAGTATAGACCAAGTGCATAAGTCTAACATGGAAATGGTTGATTTATTAAAAGAATATTGTCATAATGTCAATGTTGATTTATTGAAAAGAACTATTACATATAAATATGATATGAAAAAACAAGGAAAATTAGTTCCATCAATAAAAAATATAGATTTATTTTTATATAATACAATCTATCAATTATTATGGAAAGGTATGTAAAATATGAAAAATGTATTTATTATAGGGAGTAAAGGAATACCTGCTAATTATGGTGGCTTTGAAACCTTTGTCGAATATTTAACAAAGTATAAGGTCAGTGATGATATTAAGTATCATGTAGCTTGTTTGTCTGATCATGAAGAAGAATTTGAACATAATCAAGCAAGATGTTTTAAAGTACAAGTGCCTAATATTGGACCAGCAAAAGCAGTTTATTATGATATTGCAGCTTTAAAAGCAGTTTATCAATATGTTGTTGATCATAACATTGAAGAGGGGATTGTTTATATTTTAGCTTGTCGTATTGGTCCATTTTTAAAGAAATATGTTAAAATGTTTCATACTAAAAATATTCAAGTTTTTGTTAATCCTGACGGTCATGAATTTAAAAGAGCTAAATGGAATTGGTTTATTAGACAATATTGGAAATTATCTGAAAGATTGATGATTAAAAATGCGGATTATGTCGTTTGTGATTCACAAAATATTGAAAAGTATATTCAAGAAGATTACAAAAAGTATCAACCCCAAACAACATTTATCGCTTATGGAGCAGATGTTGTTGATAACAGTGATGAAGAAAAATTTGAAGTATGGGCTAAGGAACATGAGGTTTCAAAAAATGAATATTATTTAATTGTTGGACGTTTTGTTCCTGAAAATAATTATGAAACAATGATTAGAGAATTCATGAGTTCAAATACAAAAAAAGATTTAGTGATTGTTACTGGATATCAAGAAAGTAAGTTGTATCATATTTTAAATAACAAGTATCATTTTGAAAATGATTCAAGAATTAAGTTTGTAGGAACGATTTATGACGATGCTTTATTAAAAAGTGTAAGAAAGAATGCTTTTGCTTATTTACATGGTCATGAAGTAGGGGGAACAAATCCATCTTTATTAGAAGCTTTAGGCTCTACTTCTTTAAATCTTTTATTAAATGTTGGCTTTAATCAAGAAGTAGGTTTAGATTCATGTATTTATTGGGGTAAAGAAAAGAATAATTTAAAACATCTTATAGAACATGTTGAAACATTTGATCAAGATTATATTGATACTTTAGGAAAAGCAGCTAAAGAAAGAATAAACAATGATTATAGTTGGGCTAAAATTGTATCTGAGTATGAAAATTTGTTCTTAAGAAAAAAAGATTTGTAGATAATTGTAATTTGTTATATAGTAATAAAGAAAAGAAATGAAAATTTCGTGGAGGAACAATTATGATAAAGAAAATAATGGCTGTATTAATGACATTTGTTTTATCGATGTCATTAGTAGGATGTAGTAATAGTGATTCTAGTGATAAAACAACAACTAAGAAACCTGCTACATCAAACAGTATTAAAATTAAAGATGTTAATGATTTCCAAGAAGCTGATGGATTAATCAAATATTTTACAATTGATGATAAAAAAATAGCAATTCCTGAAACAGTAGGAGAATATGCAAATTATTTATCACAAGTTGGAACAGTTACTTTAAATGATACAGGTGATAAAGTAGAAGATGTGGAATTAGATGCTAATGGGATTTCATCAATGGCAGCATATCTAAGTGTAGAATTAGATAGTGGAGATGTTGCACGTTTCTATTTAAGATATGAAAATCCAACTAAAAAAGCTATTAGTGTAGCAGAAGCATCTGTAACGTTTATTGAAGTAAAATATGATGAATACGCTGAAGAAGAATACGATAAAGCAGCTAAAGATGTTGTTGTAGAAACAAGTGAAGGATCGTTAGCTTTAAATAATAAAGTAAAATATGCACAAGTTAAAAAGGTTTTAGGTGAACCAAACCAAGAAACGGATGGTAGATTCCATTATTCAAATGATGCAGGATATAAATACATGTTTGATTGTTGTAATGAAAATAGAAATGGAATTTTTAGAGGATTTAGTATCGAATATCCAAGTAAATAATAAATATTTCATAGCAGGATAAGTTATCCTGCTATAATTTTTAGGTTCTAGGTTAGCAACAGGAATCATGGATATGATGTTAATGTGGTTCTTAGTGAATTTTAATATTGTTAATGATGTTGTTGCTAAAGTTGTTGTCAATGTGATTGTTGTTATCTTAAATTATATTTTAAGTAAGTTGGTTGTATTTAAAAAATAATGAAGGTTCTGAGTGATCAGTGCCTTTTTATTTTTGCTAAAATAAGCTATTTTTTTAGAAGTAAAAATAGTATAATTTATACAATATATGAACATATATTATATATGATCAAAAGAAAGGAATAATCTTTGTGGAAAAACTATTTGATTTGAATGAATTTGATTCATATAAAGAAGATAATCGAAGAGAAGTAAAAAGTGCTAAAAATGGTTTACCAAACTCTATTTGGGAAACGTATTCTGCTTTTTCAAATGGATATGGTGGAGTTATTATTCTAGGGGTAATAGAAAATAAAGATGGAACATGGTCTACTTCAGGATTAGATGCTGACAGTTGTCAAAAATTAATTAAACAATTTTGGAATGATATTAATAATAGACAAAAAGTAAGTATTAATTTATTAAGAGATGATGATGTAGAAGTTTATAAAAAAGAAGATGATCAAATTATTGTGATTCATGTTCCAATGGCAAGAAGGGAAGAAAAACCTGTCTATATTAATAATAATTTATTTTATGGAACATATAGAAGAAATCATGATGGTGATTATCATTGTACACGTTTGCAAGTTAAAACAATGTTACGTGACCAAGCAGAAAAAACAATGGATATGGAAGTGTTAGATGATGTTCCATTAGAAGATTTAAACTATGAAACAATCCAAGGTTATCGAAATAGACATCAAGTATTAAATGCAGGACATCCCTTTGAAAGATTAAATAATGATGAATATTTAAGAAGCATTGGTGCAGCAGCTATTTCAAAAGAAGATCATCAATTACATCCTACAGCAGCAGGAATGCTGATGTTTGGAGATGAGTATAATATTGTACGTCATTTTCCAGATTATTTTTTAGATTATCGAGAAGTTTTAGATCCATCTATTCGTTGGACTGATCGTTTACAATCAAGTTCAGGTGAATGGTCTGGAAATATATGTGACTTTTATTTTAGAGTCTATAATAAAATCATTAAAGATGTTAAAGTTCCTTTTTCGATGAAAGGAGGGGACAGGATAGATGATACACCTGTCCATAAAGCACTTCGTGAAGCATTGGCTAATTGTTTGATTAATGCAGATTACTATGGGACAAGAGGGGTTGTTATTAAAAAAGATCAAAATCAAATTATTTTCGAAAATCCTGGATATATTAGAACTGGAAAGGAACAAATGCGAAAAGGTGGAGAATCTGATCCGCGTAATAAAACTCTTATGAAAATGTTTAATCTTGTAAACATAGGTGAACGTTCTGGAAGTGGTGTTCCTAATATCTTCAATACATGGGAAGATCAAGGATGGAAAGAACCTGTTATTGAAGAAAGATTTGATCCTGATCGAACTATCTTAACACTTGAATTTGTAGATAAAACAAACAAAGAAAAAACGGCGAAGAAAACAAGCGAAGAAAACAAGCGAAGAAAACAAGCGAAGAAAACAAGCGAAGGAAGTAAGATTAGAAATAAAACAATAGAAAACATGGTAAAAATTGAAAATTATCTTAAAGAAAATGGTGAATCCAAAACAAATGCTATTGCTGAATATCTAAATCTTAGTTCTGCTAGAACAAGAAAAATATTATCAGAAATGAAAACAATTGAAGCTATTGGTACAAACACAAATAGAAAATATAGGTTAAAAGATAATCAAAAATAGAATTGTCTTTAAAGATGAAATAAAATGTAATATATATGAAAAGAGCTATCAAATAGATTCATTGCTATGATGGTTTATTTCAAAATTTATTAAAAAGTAATCACAAACTTGTCAGCATAGGTGATTACTTTTTTGTTCATTTTTGGTTTAAATAAAAAACAACTCTCATTAAACAGAGTTGCTTTTTAAATGCCTCCTTTCTAAACACAAGTAAAATCTCTATATTAAACTGAGAACGCGAAATGTGTTTTTAAGATATGATCTCAGATTTTTTATTTTCTGTGTGTCGGTAGTGAAATATCTTTTTTTAAATTTTATTTGTATAGAGATTTCACTGTTATTTTATATAAAATAGGTTGATTTTTGCTTGTTTAGGGAAAATTAAAGAAATAGTGGGAAAATCGTTAAGAAATATGCTAAATATTCTATTGAAAGAGATAAATATCCAGGGATAAGGGTATCATTTTAAATAATAAAATAGTATAATATCACAAAATGAGGTGGAATCATGGAAACAGTTTTGGTAGAAAAAAAGAACATAAACGAGGTTGTTGAATTATTAAAACAAGATGAGGTTGTGGCTTTTCCTACCGAGACTGTTTTTGGCTTAGGTGTGAAGTTTGGAAATCTTTCGGCACTTGAAAAAATCTATGAAATTAAACATAGAAGTCATAGTAAAGCAGTATCTTTGATGATCTATGATTCTCAAGATATAGAAAAATATGCTTATGTAAATACAAATGCTCAAAAATTGATTGATGAATTTATGCCGGGAATGATAACTCTTGTTTTAAAAAAGAAATCAATTTTATCAGATGATTTTACAGCGGGATTAGAAACGATAGGTATAAGAATACCTGATGATCCATTTGTATTAGAATTATTGAAAAGAGTAGGGCCAATGTTAGTAACAAGCGCTAATATTTCAGGTCAAGAGACACTTTTAAATGATTTAGATGTGTATCATGAATTTAATGGGAAACTAAAGATGATCGTCAAAGGAAAATGTCAAAATACTCTAGCAAGTACAGTGGTAAAAATTGATGATGATGTAACAATATTACGTCAAGGTTGTATTAGTGAAGAAAAAATCAGGGAGGTATTGAAGTGAAAATTGCAATGGCATGTGACCATGGTGGTCTCAGATTAAAAAATGTATTAAAAGAAGATTTAGAAAAAAATGGTTATGAAGTTGTAGATTTTGGTACATACACAGAAGAAAGCTGTGATTACCCAGATTATGCTTCTAAAGCAGCAAAAGCTGTTGCTGATGGAACGTGCGACAAGGGGGTTGTCGTATGTGGAACTGGAATTGGTGTCAGCATTACTGCCAATAAAGTAAACGGAATTCGTTGTTCATTATGTCATGATGTATTTAGTGCAAAAGCAACACGTCAACATAATGATTCAAACATGTTAGCAATGGGGCAACGTGTTATAGGGGAAGGCTTAGCTTTAGAAATCTTACATGCATGGCTTGAAAGCGAATATGAAGGCGGAAGACATGATGCAAGAATTCAAAAAATGATGGCCTTAGAAAAGGAGTAATAAACTATGAAAGATACACAATTATTTGAAAGTGTTGAAAGAGAATTAAATAGACAAAGAAATAACATTGAATTGATTGCTTCAGAAAACTTTGTTTCTGAAGAAGTATTACAATTAGCTGGATCAGTTCTTACAAATAAATATGCTGAAGGATATCCAGCAAAAAGATATTATGGGGGATGTCAATTTGTTGATGAAGTTGAAGAACTTGCAAGACAAAGAATTTGTGAAATCTATGGGGCAGAACATGCTAATGTTCAACCACATAGTGGGGCACAAGCAAATACTGCAGTTTATTTAGCTTTATTACAACATGGAGATAAAGTGTTAGGAATGTCACTTGCTGATGGAGGACATTTAACACATGGACATCCATTGAACTTTTCAGGAATTAACTATGAATTTTATAGCTATGGTGTTTCAAAAGAAACAGAAACAATTGATTATGAAGCTTATAAAAAACAAGTAGAAGAAATTAAACCAAAACTCGTTGTTGCTGGAGCAAGTGCTTATAGTAGAATTATTGATTTTGAATTTATGGCTAAAGTTGCTCATGATAATGGCGCATTATTTATGGTAGATATGGCTCATATCGCTGGACTTGTAGCTGCTGGTGTTCATCCATCACCATTTCCATATGCTGACATTGTGACAACAACAACACATAAAACATTAAGAGGGCCTCGTGGTGGTGCCATCATGTGTAAAAAAGAATTTGCTGCAGATATTGATCGTGCAGTTTTCCCAGGTATGCAAGGTGGACCATTAATGCATATTATCGCTGCTAAAGCACAATGTTTCTATGAAGTACAACAACCAGAATTTAAAGACTATGCAAAACAAATTATCAAAAATGCTAAAGCAATGGAAAAAGTCTTTAAAGAAGAAGGGTTCAGATTGGTTGCTGGAGGAACAGATAACCACTTATTACTTGTTGATGTTAAAGCAAGTTGTGGTATTTCTGGTAAAAAAGCACAACGTTTACTTGATGAAATCAATATTACAGCTAATAAAAATGCAATTCCTTTTGATACAGAAAAACCATTCAAAGCTTCAGGAATTCGTATTGGAACACCAGCAATGACAACAAAAGGATTCAAAGAAGAAGATTTTGAAGAAGTTGCTAGAATTATTGCTTATCGTTTAAAAAATGAAGAAACAGACGAAATTAAAGAAGAATGTTTAAAACGAGTAGCAAAACTTACTGAAAAGGTCACAATGTATTCAAATATTAAATATATCTAGGAGGCAAATATGTCAGTAACAATATTAGATCATGCTTTAATTCAACATAAATTAACAATTATGCGTGATAAAAATACATCAACTTATATTTTTAAACAAAACTTAGATGAAATTGCTAAACTTATGGCATTTGAAGTAACACGCAATGTTTCATTAAAAGATAAAGCAATTGAAACACCTGTTTGTCCAATGGTGGGAAAAGAAATGGATCAACAAATTATTCTTGCACCTATTTTACGTGCAGGAATTGGTTTAGTTGATGGTTTTAGAGATATTATTCCAACAGCTAAAGTTGGACATATTGGAATGGAAAGAGATGAAGAAACTTTAATTCCACGTGAATATTATGCTAAATTTCCAAAAGGTCTAGAAGATGCTTTAGTCATTGTTTTAGATCCAATGCTAGCAACTGGTGGAAGTGCTAATATGGCAATTGAAAATATTAAACAAAGAGGAGCAAGAAAAATCAAACTTGTTTGTTTAGTAGGAGCACCAGAAGGAGTTAAAGCGATTCAAGAAGCACATCCTGATGTTGATATTACACTTGCAGCATTAGATGAAAAATTAAATGAGCATGGTTATATTGTTCCTGGACTTGGAGATGCCGGAGATCGTTTGTTTGGAACAAATGAATAATAAAGAGAAGCTTTTTAAAGATTTGCTTTATGCATTGACGTTATCAGGTAAAATATTTGGAACTTTAATAGCTGGCGTCATATTGGGTTTATATTTGGATAGTATATTACTAACCAAACCTCTTCTGACGCTAGTATTTCTTGTTTTAGCGTTTATAGAAGTGATGAGAACATTATTAAAAGGTGGAAAATCATGAATGAAAAGTTAGTTTTTAAGAAATCATTTTTTATTTTTTTGATAGGTTTTATCGTTTTTTCAATTATTGGTTTGATGATGAAATCTATCAGTTATTCGCTAGGTTTTTTGCTTGGATATTTATTTAATCTTGCAATTTTTTATGTTATTATTATCACGTCTGATATGATATTGAACTTAAAAAGATCTACAAGTTTAATTATCTTATTAAATATAGTCAAACTTGCAATTTATGCGATTGGTTTTTTAATTGCTATTTTTATTCCAAAATGGTTTAATCTGATGGGTGTTCTTTTTGGATATATGGTCATTAAAATAACCATATATATTGTAAGTTATCAAATGAAGGGGGTGAAAGGGTGAGTAACTTCTTAGATTCTTTACAGGTAGAATTAATCTTTTCATTGATTATTATGGTGGTGATGGCTATTTTCTTTATTTATGCCGGAAAGAAATTTGCAACTGCTGATCCAACAGCAAGACCTAAAGGTGTTGTTTTAGTTGTTGAAACAGGTGTTAAAATGATTTACGACTATTTAAAAAGTATCATGCCAAAGAAATTTGAAAAGAACTATTATCCATACTTTGCAATGCTCTTTGCATATTTGGTCATTGCTAACTTAAGTGGATTATTAGGATTTGAAGCACCAACTTCAAATTATTCTATTACTCTTGCATTAACAACAATTACATTCTGTTTAATTCAGTTTAATGCAATCAAAAAACAAGGATTATTATCTTACATTTGGGGTGCTGTATGGCCACCAACAAACTTATTAAGTATTCTTTCGCCATTGATTTCGTTATCAATGCGTTTATTTGGGAATATTTTAAGTGGATCGATCCTTATGTATTTAGTTTATCAATTAACAGGTTACATTTCAGGGTTATTGATCAACTTTAACTTTTTAGGACCAGTGATTGCTCCTTGGCTACATTGTTATTTTGATGTCTTTGCAGGATGCATTCAAACATTGGTATTCGTTACATTATCATCTATCTTGATAATGATGGAAAATCCAGATTAAGTTCTTTACTAGCTTGCTAGTTAAGATATAAATGAAAAATGAACTATTTTTTAGGAGGAAAAAAATTATGGTAAAAGGTTTAATTGCTATTGCAGCAGGTCTTGCTGTATGTGCAGGTTTAGGAACAGGGATTGGTGAAGGGATTGCTGCTAGTAAAGCTGTAGAAGCTGTTGGTAGAAACCCAGAAGCTGAAGGTAAAATCCGTACTATGATGATCTTAGGGATTGCCTTATCAGAAACAGTTGCCATCTATGGTTTATTAGTTTCTTTAATCTTATTATTCGTATATTAATAATTGAAAATCTGACAAAGGAGGAATAAAGATGCCAGATATAGCAGGAAAATTATTCCCTAATCTTACAACACTGATTGTTCAATTATTATCTACAGGAGTTTTGTTACTTATTTTTAAGAAGTTTTTATGGAAAAATGTCATGGAATATTTTGCTAAAAGAGCAGATTACATAGAATCTACAATCAATGAGGCAAAAGAAATGAACGAAAAAGCTTCTACAAATTTAGAAACAGCTGAAAAAGAAGCACGTGAAGCTGCCAGCAAATATCGTGAAATTCTTGATCAAGCAAAAGATGATGGTCAAAAAGTGAAACAACAAATTATTGACCAAGCAAACGAAGAAGCAAGAGCTAAAATTGAACAAGCACAAAAAGAAATTGAAACAGAAAAGAAACAAGCTCAAGCAGATATGAAACAAGAAATTGTGGATGTTGCTATTGAGGTTGCAACTAAAGTGATGAACAAAGAAATGAATGAAGAAATCAACAAAGGATTAGTAGAAGAATTTGTTGATGATGTGGTTAACTAATGAGTGTTGTTGGCGATAGATATGCTGAATCTTTATTTGATTTAGCGAAAGAAGAAAATAAAGTCACTCAATATCTTGATGACATCAAATTAGTTGGTGAGGTTCTAGATAGTGATCCTCAAATTGTTCAATTCTTTAATCACGTTCTTATTGAAAATGATAAAAAGATTCAATTATTGGATCAATCATTTAAAGGGAATGTTGATCAATATGTTTTAAATTTCTTAAAACTATTAGTGCAATCAAGAAGAATTCGTTATATTGATGATATTGTTAAATCTTATATTAATTTATCAAATCAATATTTAGGTATAGAAGAAGGTATGATCTATACACCTTATGAATTAACTGATCAACAAATTCAAGATATAGAAAAAGCAATCAGTCAAAAAGAAAACAAAAAGGTTACTTTAAAAGTATCTATTGATCCATCATTATTAGGTGGTATTAAAGTTCAAATTGCTAACCGTATTTATGATGGAACAATTAAAAATAAAGTAGAAATGCTTAAAAAAGAACTATTAAGAAAGTAGGTGGAAATAGTGGGGCTTAGACCAAATGAAATTAGTGCTTTAATTAAAGAACAAATTAAGCATTATGACGATATCATTGAACAAAAAGATGTCGGAACAGTCGTGACTGTTGGTGATGGTGTAAGTGTTATTCATGGGTTAGATAATGCCATGTTAGGTGAATTATTACTTTTCCCAAATGATGTTTACGGAATGGTCATGAACTTAGATGAAGATAGTGTAGGAGCCGTACTACTTGGATCTGAAAGTACGATTAAAGAAGGAGACGAAGTTAAACGTACTGGAAGAATTATTGAAGTCCCTGTCGGGGATGAAATGTTAGGAAGAGTTGTTAATCCATTAGGACAAGCAATCGATGGTCAAGGTGAAATCAATACTGGTAAAACTAAACCAATCGAACGTGTTGCTAGTGGTGTAATGACAAGAAAATCAGTTGATCAACCATTACAAACTGGTATTACATCAATTGATGCTATCATTCCTATCGGTAGAGGTCAACGTGAGTTAATTATCGGTGACCGTCAAACAGGTAAAACTGCAATTGCTATTGATACAATTTTAAACCAAAAAGGACAAAACATTTATTGTGTTTATGTTGCTATTGGACAAAAGAATTCAACGGTTGCACAAGTTGTTGAAAAATTACGTCAAGGTGGAGCAATGGATTATACATGTGTTGTTTCTGCCGGAGCGAGTGAACTTGCACCAATTCAATATATTGCACCATATGCTGGATGTGCAATTGCTGAACATTGGTTAGATGAAGGAAAAGATGTTTTAATTGTTTATGATGATTTATCTAAACATGCGGTAGCTTATCGTACAATGTCGTTATTATTAAAAAGACCACCAGGACGTGAAGCTTATCCAGGGGATGTCTTCTATTTACATTCAAGATTACTTGAACGTGCTTGCCGTTTAAATGAAGAAAATGGTGGAGGATCAATTACTGCTTTACCAATCATTGAAACACAAGCTGGGGATATTTCAGCATATATTCCAACAAACGTTATTTCAATTACTGATGGACAAATCTTCTTACAACAAGAATTGTTCAATTCTGGATTTAGACCAGCTGTAGATACAGGATTATCTGTATCACGTGTAGGTTCTACTGCACAAATTAAAGCGATGAAACAAGTATCTGGTTCTTTAAAACTTGAACTTGCTCAATATGCAGAAATGCAAGCTTTCGCGCAATTTGGTTCTGACTTAGATGCTGCTACTAAAGCAACATTAGATCATGGGGCAAAAGTACGTGAAGTATTAAAACAAGCACAATACTCACCACGTAGTGTGCCAACACAAGTCATTACTTTATTTGCATTAAAATATGGTTATACAAAACAAATAGCTGTAGAAAAAGTAAAAGAATTTATGGATGGTTTAGTAGAAAATATTCAAATGTCTCATCCTGAATTTATTACTGAAATAGAAACTCAAAAAGTGATTTCAAATGAATTAGAAGCGAAGATGAAAGAAGCAACAGGCGCTTATGTTGATCAATTCTTAAAAACACAAGGGGCTAACTAATGCCTGGATCAATGCAAGAAATTAAGCGTCGTATTAAATCCGTTGAATCTACTAAAAAGATTACAAAAGCAATGGAATTAGTTGCGACATCTAAACTTCGTAAAACAAGAAATCAACTTGATGAATTAAAACCTTATTATCAAGGTGTTAGACAAACATGTGCGGAAATTTTAGCTTCTAATAAAGGGTTAAAAGATTCTGCCTATCTCGCTGAAAATAAAGTAGATAAAGATGTTTATATTGTTATTTCTTCAAGTTTAGGATTATGTGGTGGATATAATGCCAATGTCTTTAAAGAAATTAGTCAACAAATTAAAGATGAAGATTATGTTTACTCAATTGGAAGTAAAGGAACAAATTATTTCCGTAGAACGCATCAAGGACCAATCAATACTGATTTTGCTTCATTAAATTCAACATTAGCTTTTGATGAAGTGACTAAATTAGTAAAAAGTGTCACAGATCTTTATATTAATAAAGAAGTGGGAAGTATAAAAATCATTTATACTGAATTTGTTAATAACTTAACATTTAAACCACGTACAGTAACACTTTTACCAATTGATACAAATGAGTTTGAAAATATTGAAATTACCAATAAATTCACTATTTTTGAACCAAGTCCTGAAGAAGTTTTAGATAGTTTAATACCAATGTATTTACAAGCTGTCGTTTATGGCTATCTTGTTGAAAGTGTGACAAGTGAAAATGCGTCACGTAGAACTTCAATGGAAAATGCTACAGATAACGCAGAAGAATTAACAGAACAATTATTATTAAAATACAATCAAGCTCGTCAAACAGCAATTACTAATGAAGTTAGTGAAATTGTTGCTGGAGCTAATGCGCAATAAGGAGGTCAATATGGCAAATATTGGGAAAATAATTAGTGCCCGTGGGCCAGTTATTGATATTGCATTTGCTAGCGAAGATAAATTACCTCGATTAAATACAGCAATTCGTATTCAAAATGGTGAAGAAGAATTAGTCGTAGAAGTTGCTCAACACATTGGAGATGATGCAGTAAGATGTATCGCCATGGGACCAACTGATGGGGTAGTAAGAGGAATGGATGCTGTTGATACAGGTCACCCAATTTCAGTTCCAGTAGGAAATGATACATTAGGACGTATGTTCAATGTTTTAGGTGAACCAATTGACGGTAAAGGTGAATTAGGAAATGATGTTCCACGTATGCCTATCCACAGATCTGCGCCAACTTATGCAGAACAAATGACAACTACAGAAATCTTTGAAACAGGAATTAAAGTTGTAGACTTAATTTGTCCTTTTATCAAAGGTGGTAAAATTGGGTTATTCGGTGGTGCCGGAGTAGGTAAAACAGTATTGATCCAAGAATTTATTAACAATATCGCAACACAACATGGTGGGTTATCAGTATTCGCCGGTGTTGGAGAACGTAGCCGTGAAGGTAACGATTTATACTATGAAATGAAAGAAAGTGGCGTTTTATCTAAAACATCACTTGTCTTTGGACAAATGAACGAACCACCAGGAGCACGTTTACGTGTTGCCTTAACTGGTTTAACAATGGCTGAACAATTCCGTGATGGACAAGGTCAAGACGTGTTATTATTCATTGATAACATCTTCCGTTTCACACAAGCAGGTTCAGAAGTTTCTGCCTTACTTGGACGTGTACCATCACAAGCAGGATATCAACCAACTCTAGCAACTGAAATGGGTGCTTTACAAGAACGTATTACATCAACTAAAAAAGGATCAATTACATCAGTACAAGCGGTCTATGTACCAGCTGATGACTTAACTGACCCTGCACCAGCAACAACATTTGCTCACTTAGATGCTAAAATCGTCTTGGATCGTTCAATCGCTGCTTTAGGTATTTACCCTGCAGTAGATCCACTTAACTCTTCATCAAGAGCCTTAGATCCATTAGTTGTAGGTAAAGATCATTATGAAGTAGCTCATGGTGTTCAACAAATCTTACAACGTTATCAAGAATTGCAAGATATCATCGCAATTCTTGGGATGGATGAATTAGGTGATGAAGATAAATTAATCGTTGCACGTGCAAGACGTGTACGTAACTTCTTATCACAACCATTTACAGTAGCTAGTCAATTTACTGGTTTAGATGGAAAATATGTCCGTGTAGAAGATACTGTTCAAGGATTTAAAGAAATTCTTGAAGGTAAATGGGATCAATTACCTGAACAAGCATTCCATAATGTTGGTACTATTCAAGAAGCTGTAGAAAAGGCTAAACAAATCGAAAATGACTAAATTTAAGCTAAAAATCATTACACCTCAAGGTATTTACCAAGAAGTGGAAATTGATCAGATAAATCTTGATACAACTGCTGGACAAATAGGTATTTTAGCTCATCATATTCCACTAGCAAGTGGTGTGAAAGTGTCTCAAATGAATTATATTATTGATGGAAAAAGAACATATTTTTCTGTCGCAGGTGGTTTCATTTATGTAAATGAAACAGAAACAACTTTAATTGCTAATGCAATTGAATCACAAGAAGAAATTGATTTAGAAAGAGCACAAGAAGCAAAAAGAAGAGCTGAAGAAAGACTTAAAATACAAAACAATGAAATCGATATGTTAAGAGCACAAGCAGCTTTGCAACGTGCAATTACACGTATTCATGTCAAAGGTTTATAGAGAAGAACTTCCATTCTTCTCTTTTTTTTGTATAATAGTTTTAAGGAGAAAAAGGGAATATGAAAAAGAAGTTTATAGGAGTTATTGGGATTGTTATCGCGGTGATAGTGGGAGGTATTTATTATCTTACACGAGAAGAAAAAATTGAATTATCTTTAAAAAATAAAAAAGAGATTCTTGTAGAATATGGAAATATAGTTCAATATTCATTTGATGATCTTATTCAAACAAAAGACATAGATAGAGATAAGTTGAAAGAAATAAAAAAAGAAACAAAAATAACAGACAATCTAAAAAATGAAGATCAAAAAGATTATCCAGCAATTGGAAACTATACAATAAATATTAAATATCAAGATCAAAAACTAAAAAAGAAAGTGATTGTTAAAGATACTACAGCTCCTGTTTTTAATGAAATAAATGAAGTTTCATTTGAAGAAGGAACAGAAAATTATGATTTTAATCAAGAAATCAAAGCAACAGATTTAAGCAATATTGATTTACAATATGATTTATCTTCATTAGATATAAATAAAGCAGGGGATTATCAAATAAAAGTATTTGCGAAAGATAGCTCAGGAAATCAAGCAGAAAAAGAAATAACTGTACATGTAAAAGAAAAACGTAAACAAGAATTATCAGCAGCTAAGATTTATCATGGCGGAGGAAAAGTGATTTGTATTGATGCAGGACATCAAGCACGAGGAAATAGTTCATTAGAACCTAATGGACCAGGTTCATCGACAATGAAAGCAAAAGTGACAACAGGGGCAACAGGATGTGTAACGGGGAAAACAGAATCACAAATCAACTTAGAAGTGGCACTTAAATTACAAGAAGCTTTATCAAATCAAGGTTATACTGTGGTTATGTGTCGTACATCACAAAATGTCGATTTATCTAATGTTCAAAGAGCTCAAATGGCAAATGAGGCAAATGCAGATGCATTTATTCGTTTACATTGTGATTCAAGTGAATCATCTTCTTCTACAGGAACGTTGACACTTGCACCTTCAACTTCTAATAGATATTGTGCAAGTATTGCAAGTCAATCACAATCACTTTCAAAAAGTATTGTGAATAATATTTGTAAGGCAACAGGTTCTAGAAATAGAGGAGTTTCAATTGTTGATAATATGACAGGTTTAAATTGGTCAAAAGTGCCTGTTACTATTGTAGAAATGGGATTTTTATCAAATCCAGGAGAAGATCGATTGCTTTCAAGTGAGGATTATCAAAATAAAATTGTTCAAGGAATTGTAAATGGAATTGGGGAATATTTAAGTTAAGATTAGAAAAAGAGGAAAAAGGAATGGAAAAAGTTACATTAGGAAGAACAGGAATTACAGTGAATCGTAATGGTTTTGGGGCATTACCAATTCAACGAGTAACTGGAGAAGATGCAACAACAATTTTAAGAAAGGCATATGATCAAGGAATTCGTTTTTTTGATAGTGCAAGATGGTATAGTGATAGTGAAGAAAAGCTAGGAAATGCATTAAGCGATGTTAGAAAAGACATTTATATTGCAACGAAGACAGGATCTACTACAGTAGAAGGTTTTTGGAAAGACTTAGAAACAAGTTTAAATAATTTAAAAACAGATTATATTGATATTTATCAATTTCATAATCCTTCATTTTGCCCTAAACCAGGAGATGGTACAGGTTTATATGAAGCAATGTTAGAAGCAAAAGCTCAAGGAAAAATACATTTTATAGGTTTAACGAATCATCGTTTACCAGTAGCTATAGAAGCTTGTGAAAGTGGGTTATATGATACAATTCAATTCCCATTTAGTTATTTAGCAGATCAAAAAGATATTGATTTAGTGAATAAATGTAAAGAAAACAATATTGGGTTTATTTGTATGAAAGCTTTATCAGGTGGACTTATTAACCGTTCGGATGCTGCTTATGCATATTTAGCACAGTTTGATAATGTTTTACCAATTTGGGGAATTCAAAAAGAGAGTGAATTGGATGAATTTATTTCATATCAAACAAAAGCACCAGAACTTACTCAAGAAATTCAAGATTTAATTGCTCATGATCGAAAAGAATTAGCAGGAGATTTCTGTAGAGGATGTGGTTATTGTATGCCTTGTCCTAAAGGAATTCAAATTAATCAATGTGCTAGAATGTCTTTAATGTTAAGAAGAGCACCAGCAGCAAGTTGGCTTAATGATCATTGGCAAGCAGAGATGAAAAAAATTGAAGAATGCTTAAATTGTGGTAAATGTAAACAACATTGTCCATATCATTTAAATACTCCTGAATTATTAAAGAAAAATTATGAAGACTACAAAACATTTTTAAAATAAAAAATAGGGTGTGCTACAAAATGTAGCGCATCCTATTTTAGTATAATCTACGACAATTATAAATATGACGATAGAAATAACTTCCTGGAGCAACTGATGTTACTTTAACACACTGATCAGGATATTGACCCACTGTCCCAGATCCTTTACCAGAGGCATGAACCATATTACCATTACCAATATAAATTCCAATATGAGCGACACCACTTCCATAATTGAAAGTAATGACATCACCAATTTGTAAATTACTATAAGAAACAGCTTTACCACTACCAGCATATCCAGCAGCAGTTGTTCTACCTATTTTTACGCCTGCTTGATTATGTGCCCAGTAAACAAGTCCAGAACAATCAAAATAATTTGGTCCACTTGCTCCCCAATAGTAGCGTTTACCTTGTTTAGATAAAGCATAGTTAGCAATACTTATTCCTAATGTTGTACTATCTTGAGATGGTTGAGAACCATTGTTAGTTGTATTATTATTCGAATTATTGTTTGAATTATTACCTGTATTGTTATTATTATTTGAATTTGAAGTTTGATTATTGTTGTTACTGTTAGATGGTTTTGGTGTAGGAATCTGACTGACATGACCTACATCGTCTTTTTTAGATTGTTCATAGAATTCTGTTAATGAGGCATCAATTGCTTCACTACGACTTGCAGCAACATTTGCATCAACTTCAGTTGCAGCAATTTGTTTTCTTTGTTCTTCTAATAATGTTTCATATTGTACTTGAATAGCAGCTTGTTCTTTCTTTTGTTCTTCTAAAACAACTTTTGCGTTTTCTAAAGTAACTTTTTGATTTTCAATTTCCTTTTTCTTTTCTAACATTTGAGCAATTAAATCTTGATCACTTAAAGTAAGTGTGTTGAAACTATCTATTCTAGATAACATATCAGTAAAATTATCAGCCCCAAATATATAATTGATAAAAGTATTTTCATTCATATAAGACTGCATGACATACATACGATCTTTTATTTCTTGATTATCTTTATCTATATCTGCTTGGGTATTTTGTATAGATGTTTCAACATATTGAATTTCAGCTTCTTTAGATGAAATGTCAGAATTTAAAGAATTAAGTTTCTTTTGTACACTATCTAATGTTTGAGTTGTACTTGCTGCAGCACTTTTTTGATTTTCTAAATCTTTTTTTAACTTCTTATTTTTAGCTTTGAGATAGCTGTTGAATTCTTCGCATGTTTTTTTATTACTATTTGTTAGTTTTCCACTTGCACATAGTGACATATATTTTGCTTCATCTTTTGAAAAATCAATAGCTTCTACAGGCTTTATACAATAGCATGTTGATACAAGCATTGTAGATGCAACAAATCCTACAAAATATTTTTTAATTTTCAAACAAAACACCCCCTCATATTATTTATACATCACTTTCTAAAAAAAGTAAATAAAAGTTGTTTTTATACAAAATAAAAACCTTTAAGCTTATAAACTTAAAGGTTTTAAGTCATTACTAATAAGGTCTAACTGCACAAGTAAATCTACTTACATTAGATGCAATCTTAACAACATCACCTGTTTGTGGTGCATGAATATATTGACCATTACCAATATAAATACCTACATGTCCACTTTTCCATAAGATATCTCCTGGTTGAGCTTGACTTAATGGAATAATTGCTCCAGATTGACCTTGAGATCCAGAATAGTGATCAAGTGAAACACCCGCTTGTGCATAACACCACATAACTAAACCAGAACAGTCAAATGAATTAGGTCCACTTGCTCCCCATACATAAGGACAACCTAATTTAGAATAAGCAGCAGCTACAACTGTAGAACCATATCTATTTGTAGTAGGAACATTTGTAGATGGTCTAATAGTTGTAGAACCACTACTACCTGATGAAGATGGTTGAGTAACAACGACTGATGATAAGAATGAATCTAATGAACTTTGAGTATCAGAAATTTTAGATTGTTCACTTTCAGCAGATGCTAAATCTTTTTGTTGTTTAGCTAATAGATCTTCATATTGAGTTTGTAAAGTATATTGTTCGTTTTGTTGAGAAACAATATTTGCTTTTACTGTTTCAATAGTTGCTTTTTGAGATTCAACTTGCTTCTTTTCATCAGCAATTTTTTCTACTAATTCTTTATCGAATTGAGTGATTTCATTGACACTATCAATTCTTGAAAAGAAATCAGAGAAGTTTGAAGCACCAAAAATAAATTCAATATAACTATTACTATTATTGTATGATTGCATAGCATACATACGTTCTTTAACTTCGTTTTCTTTAGCTGTGATACTTGCTTCTAATGATTTAATTGAACTTTCTAAATAGTTGATTTCTTGTTGCTTTTGTTCAATTTGGTTATTTAAATCAGCAATTTTAGAAACAACGTCATCTAATGAACTTTGAGTATCTGAAATTTTAGATTTAGATTCATCAATAGAACTTTGTAACTGATTGTTTTTCTTTTTTAAGTATGAATTAAATTGTTTACAAGTATTATAATTACTATTAGATAAACTTTTACTAGAACAAAGTTTCATATATTTATCTTCTTGTCCTTCAAAGTTTACTGCATGAACTTGACTTGTAGAACAAAAAAAGGATACTAACAAAGTAAAACAAATCATGGAGATTAAACTCTTTTTCATAACTATAATTCCTCCCGTAGTTATTATCTTATTTTTTTAACCAAAAGTAAATATAAACAACGATAATAATAACATTTTTGACATTGTGACATATTTTATAATGAGGTGAAAAATTTTGGTAAAACATGGAATTGATGTTTCTAAATTTCAAGGGTTGATTGATTGGCAAGAAGTTAAAAAACATATTGATTTTGCAATCATTAGATGTGGGTATGGAAGTAATCTGGAAAGTCAAGATGATCCATATTTTAAAAGAAATGCGGATGAATGTACACGTTTAAAAATTCCTTTTGGGGTTTATTTATATTCTTATGCAACCAATGAAAGAGAAGCTTTATCAGAGGCTGAACATGTATTAAGACTCGTAAAGGATTATCAAATGGCCTATCCTGTTTATTATGATTTAGAAGATAATAATACAACAGGAAGACAAAGTAATCAAACAATAGCGAATATTGCACAAACATTTGCTCAAAGACTTGAACAAGAAGGTTACTATGTAGGAATGTATGCATCATTGTTTTGGTTTAGAACTAAACTTACAAGTCCAATCTTTAATGAGTATACAAAATGGATTGCAAGATATAATGATGAACTTAATTATGATGGAGAATATGGTATGTGGCAATATAGCGCTACAGGAAATGTTTTAGGAATTGATACAATGGTGGATCTAAATTATGCCTATAAAGATTTTCCACAAATCATCGAAGAAGGTGGTTATAATAATTTTTCTAATACGAATTTAACAAGGTATAAGATAGGCGATGAGGTAGAATTTCACCATGTATTTTTAACAAGTGAATCTACGCAACCATTAATGCCATATCGTCATTTTGGAATTATTACGAGAATTGTTCAAGGTGCTAGAAATCCCTATCTTATAGGACAAGATGCCGGCTGGGTCAATGATCAGGTCATAGAAAGAAAGATAAGATATTTAAGTGCACCTGATTATACAGGCAATAGTTTTACAGATGCATTGCGTTCTATTCAAGAAGATGCTTCTTTTGCTAATAGAACAAAATTAGCTAAATTAAATGGAATAGATAATTATACAGGTTCACAAAGGCAAAATGATGAATTATTAAGATTACTTAAAGAAGGAAAATTAAGGACATAAAAAAAGAGCTTAGATTCTTTTTTCATAAGCTCTTCTTAAAGCACCACTTTTTAAAGTGATTTCTCCACAATATTTAAAACCATATTTAGTTAAAAAACTTTGCATAGAAAGATTATCATGATGTGTATCCATTCTAACACTATGATAATCTGGATACATAGCAACTACTTGATCTAAAATCGTAGAAGCTAATCCTTTTCCTTTATATTCATTATCAACAGCAATACGATGTACACATATATAAGGACAATTTAAAATCCATTTTCCTTCAATACGGTTATAAGCAGGTTCTCCATGAATCGTTACCATACACGTTCCTAAAATAACACCGTCTTCTTCTAAAACATAAGCTTCATTATTTTCTATATCTTTTTCAATTGTTTCTTCATTAGGATATCCATCTTGCCATTGATCAATATCATTATTTTTGAAATAAGTTTTTGCTTGATTAATAATGTCAATGACACGTGAAATATCTTCGATTTTCGTTGGTCTTAAAATCATTATTTTACCTCCCAAACATACTTTCCTAAATGATATAGACTTTTAGGTTGTTTGTCAAATTGTTTTGTTTACAAATCAAAAGCATTTGTTATAATAGCTGTATACAGAAGGAGGAAATAAAATGGTACTTGATCAAATCAAAGAAATTTTAAAAGATACAATGGATATTGATGAATCAAAAATTACTTTAGATGCTAAATTAAAAGAAGATCTAGAATTAGATTCATTAGATTCAGTTGAATTAATCATGTCTGCTGAAGAAGAATTTGGAATTGAAATTCCTGATGAAGACGTTATGAATTTTAAAACAGTAAACGATATAGTAAACTATATTGAAGAACATAAATAAAAGCTATAACAAGCATTTCGCTGTTATAGCTTTTTTACTATTCTAAAATATATTTATTCATAAGTGTTTTATTTTTTTCTAAACATTTAAATAAGAATGCTCCAATAATTAAAACAATAAATTCACCAATGAAAACATAGAATGCATTAATCATAAATGGTAATTCTAAAGCTAGATAAAGTTCTAAACCAACGATTAAACCATTGACAACCCCACCAATTAAAGCTCCAGCAAAAACATTTTTAACATAATACATACCAAGACAAGCAATCAATGTTGCAGCTGTTCCAAAACAAATGTCATATAATCCCATTGGAGATGCAAGGTTTGCAAGCAAACATCCAATAGTAAGTCCTGGAATAAATTTCTTGTTGTAACATGCAAGTAAAACAATAATTTCAGTTAAGCGCATTTGCACTGCTCCATAAGCAATAGGTGAAATCAAAATTGTTAAAACGGCATAAGCAGCCCCAATCATGGCATTCATTACAATTAATTGTACCTTTTTATTATTCATTTGTAGTCCTCCTCTTCTAAAGTACAGTTAGAAGCCAGATAAAATAAAAAAGATGATAGAGCCATCTTCATTACTTATCCTTAGTTTTTTATACTGGGTTTGGCTCTCGAACCAGTCTTTGACATTATACTAAAACGGGTAGTGAAAATCAATATATTTTATTTTATAATAAAGGTAAGGAGATGATGATTATGTTATGTCCAAAATGTCATAGTTTACTAACAAAAGGAGCCAAATATTGTGATATTTGTGGAACAAGAATATCGCAAGAGGATATCCAAGTAGAAGAAGTAGGTTCAAGGGTTAAAAATAGAGAAAAACATAAAAAAGAAGTGCGTAAAAAAACTAAAATTATTATTTTAGGAATCATAGCACTTGTCGTGGTGATTGCTATGTTAGGATTTATTTTATTTTTTAAAGGAAATAAACCATCTTATTCACCAGATAATCTTGTTAGTCAACATGTTGAAAAACCATTACATTTAGAAAAAAGTAAAGTTACATTAAATATTGGAGATGAATATACCATTCAAACTAATTTTAAATGTACTTATCAATCGAAAAATGAAAAAATATGTATCGTAGATACAAATGGTAAAATTACGGCTTTATCATCAGGTAAGACAAAAGTAATTTGTACTAGTGAATCTGGTAAAGAAAAAGCCCTTCAAGTTATTGTAAATGAAAAAATAGAAACAACAGTAGAAGAAAATACAGATGAGGATGAATATATATTTGCTCATAGTGATACAGAACTTCTTACAGAAGCTGATTTAGAAAATAAAGATGATTCTCAGTTACGGTTAGGACTTAATGAAATTTATGCTAGACATCATTGTACGTTTAAAACACCTGAGATTGCAGACTATTTTAAATCTAAAAGTTGGTATAGTGCAGATGAAACTTTGACATCAGAAATGATGAATAATCATATGTCAGAGTATTTTAATGAAATTGAATTAAAAAATATTTCCTTTATTCAAGCACATCGATGAAAATAATTTGCATACACTAAATCATAAATAAAAAAATATATGAAAATAGTTATCAAAATCTATAAATTTCATTTTCAATTCATAAAAGATATGTAAAATGAAAGTGTAATCAAAGAAGATTATAAAGTCATTCTTCTCTTAGATATTTTTTTGACAACTATATTCATTGAATGACGTAGGAAAAGTAAGCGACGCCCGTTTACTTTTCCTTTTTTTATCTATTAAGAATTTGGATGCGTCAAGAAAGATAGTATATAAAAATTCATACCAAAACACTATGATATGTTTGTGTGATCTAGTATGAATTTTTTTACCCT
>NZ_JAJDKB010000168.1:0-330 GCF_020589955.1 Faecalibacillus sp. TM498 | reverse complement strand
TTGTAAGTCCCATCTTACATAAGTTTTTAAAATGTTCTTTCTTTTCTAAAGCATCGATATCAAAACGACTGACAACACTTAAACATAAAACAAAATTAATTAAGATAGCGCCAATGTGTAAAGCAATATGCAACATCTTCATATGAAGTGACGAGAAAATAAATGTTGGTATTAAAATGACAGCTAACATAATAAAAACAATGAGTAATTTACTTTGTTGCATAAATAAGGCTAAATCACCTAAAACAATCGTATCTTCTCCTTTTAGATTCAACGAATCAACCATTTCATTTAAAGTATGAGGAATGAAATAATAAAACAAACCATAAG
>NZ_JAJDKB010000167.1:0-334 GCF_020589955.1 Faecalibacillus sp. TM498 | reverse complement strand
AATTTCAGTAACAGATGATTACAGTGAATATAAAGATGTTGAACAGGTAAAACGTATCAATGTGAATAACCGACCATTTTCGTCACAACTTAAAATTATTAAATTAGATGCCGAATCAGGAAAGAAAGTCACATTAAATGGTGCATCATTTAAAATCAAAGACTCAAAAGGGAACTATGTTGTACAAAAATTTGGCGGTAAAAAATATGACACATTTACAACTAATTCTAAAAGCGTTGTTACAGTAAAGGATGCTGAAGAAGGAACAGTAACACTTCCTTTACAGTTAGATGCAGGAGATTATTCTATCGAAGAAGTAGAAACACCTAAAGGC
>NZ_JAJDKB010000166.1:0-334 GCF_020589955.1 Faecalibacillus sp. TM498 | reverse complement strand
AATTTCAGTAACAGATGATTACAGTGAATATAAAGATGTTGAACAGGTAAAACGTGTCAATGTGAATAACCGACCATTTTCATCACAACTTAAGATTATTAAATTAGATGCTGAATCAGGAAAGAAAGTCACATTAAATGGTGCATCATTTAAAATCAAAGATTCAAAAGGAAACTATGTTGTACAAAAAGTTGGCGGTAAAAAATATGACACATTTACAACTAATTCTAAAAACGTTGTTACAGTAAAAGACAGCGAAGAAGGAACAGTAACACTTCTTTTACAGTTAGATGCAGGAGATTATTCTATCGAAGAAGTAGAAACACCTAAAGGC
>NZ_JAJDKB010000165.1:0-336 GCF_020589955.1 Faecalibacillus sp. TM498 | reverse complement strand
TCGATGATCCTACTACCCCGATCCTAAGATCGGTTTGGGCTCTTTCCCTTTCGCTCGCCGCTACTCAGAAAATCATTCTTATTTTCTCTTCCTGCAGGTACTTAGATGTTTCAGTTCCCTGCGTCTCGCCTCATCATGTCTATGTATTCGACATGTGATACACGGATATGACTCCGTGTGGGTTCCCCCATTCGGATATCGACGGCTCTTCACGTGCTTACCGCTCACCGTCGCATTTCGCTGTTTGCTGCGTCCTTCTTCGCCGGAGTGTGCCTAGGCATTCCCCATACGCCCTTTCTTGCTTTACCTTCTAGGTTTGCTTGCTTGAACTTTTTT
>NZ_JAJDKB010000164.1:0-339 GCF_020589955.1 Faecalibacillus sp. TM498 | reverse complement strand
CTGGAAAGCTTATACAGTCATCATTGATCCTAAAGTTTTGGTTGTTGATATAACAGCACATTTTTTTCAAAACAGGAAGTCTTACTTGAGTATTTGAATTTTTTAAAGCCTTATTATATTTTCTTATGATGGACTTAGCATCTCGAATACATTGATTGCATAAGGCACTTGGAAGAATAGCATTTACATCTGCTGTTGTTATTTTTGTAATAGCTCTTCCATTGATTGCATCAAGAACAAGATGATTGACTGTAGAAATATACTCTGTCATCGTTGCCTTGATCAATTCTGTTTGATATTTATTTGGATAAAGCTTGACTGTTTCTGTTAATTGCATAG
>NZ_JAJDKB010000163.1:0-339 GCF_020589955.1 Faecalibacillus sp. TM498 | reverse complement strand
CTGGAAAGCTTATACAGTCATCATTGATCCTAAAGTTTTGGTTGTTGATATAACAACACATTTTTTTCAAAACAGGAAGTCTTACTTGAGTATCTGAATTTCTTAAAGCCTTATTATATTTTCTTATGATGGACTTGGCATCTCGGATACATTGATTACATAAGGCACTTGGAAGATCAGCCTTTACATCTGCCGTTGTCATCTTTGTAATAGTTCTTCCATTAGCAGCATCAAAAACAAGCTTATTGACTGTAGAAATATATTCCGACATCGTTGCCTTGATTAATTCTGTTTGATATTTATTTGGATAAAGCTTGACTGTTTCTGTTAATTGCATAG
>NZ_JAJDKB010000162.1:0-343 GCF_020589955.1 Faecalibacillus sp. TM498 | reverse complement strand
TTGAAGGAAAGAGATATGATGTAGGGGATAAATTTGGATTTATCAAAGCAACAATCGATTTTTCATTAGATAGAGAAGATTTACATGATCAAGTAAATGAATATATTCATACATTAGTTGAAAAAGAAAAAGCTAAATAAAATATTATAAAGAAGCCTTTGTTTAAGGGTTTCTTTTTTATAAAAACAAGTATAAAAGTATAATAATTTTTCTTTTTGCAATATCTAAAATACTCTATAAACACCAAATCATAAAAAAACAATAAAAAAGACCAATGGAAAAAACGTTGATATAAAGGCAGAAAAAGAGGGGAATAGAGAAAAAAATAAAAAAAGGACAAGAA
>NZ_JAJDKB010000161.1:0-348 GCF_020589955.1 Faecalibacillus sp. TM498 | reverse complement strand
ATCTTGATTTGTATTCTTTTTAGTTAATTCCAAAGAACCAAAATCAAGCCATTCAATATTTAAATAAAGACGCGCATCATCAGGATCCATGTTCCAAGTTCCTTGTGCTTGAGTTCCAGCACCTCCATCATGAATAGCTAACGCTGTAAATCGTTCACATCCGTTTCCACATACATTGTCACTCACAAAATTTGATGGTGAATTTTGACATGGTGCTGTGAAATAAAAGCTTTGTCCGCCATAGACTTTTGCAGTACCACCTGTTTGTGTTGCAGAAGTTCCAGCAATGTGAATTGTCACATTTGAAGCCAATGGGATATTCACTTCAGCAGATGAAGCACCATTTAA
>NZ_JAJDKB010000160.1:0-359 GCF_020589955.1 Faecalibacillus sp. TM498 | reverse complement strand
ACAATTCATAAATGGATAAAAGATGCAAACAACAATGGCAATAAAATTGAATCTCGAGGATCCGGTAATTTTTCTAGTGATGAGGCTAAAGAAATTGCAAGATTAAGAAAAGAATTAAAAGATACACAGGATGCGTTAGAAGTGTTAAAAAAGGCTATTGGCATACTGGAAAAATAAACAAAACAGATATTTATAAAGCAGTTAAGGAAGAAAAGCAAAAAGATTCTACTGTTTCTATTTCTAGTGTGCTGAAAAAATTAGATGTAAGCAGATCAGGATTCTATGATTATTTGAAAAGAGTTCCAAGCAAAACCAAATTAAGAAAAGAAAGAATTACAAAAGAAATCAAGAAAATCCAT
>NZ_JAJDKB010000159.1:0-362 GCF_020589955.1 Faecalibacillus sp. TM498 | reverse complement strand
GGTGAAATAAATGATGAATCCGTTATTTATCATCCTTATTGTGAAGAACCGATTTATATAAAATCACTTGGTAATCAATATCATAGAGAACAAATAAAAGAACGATTAACAACAAAAGTCATTCCATTTCAAAATATGGAACAAAACAAATATTACTACCAATGCAAAGATTATTATCGACAATATAGACAAAAGAAACTTCCACAACTTGCTGGAATGTATGTAGCACGTTTAGTTTATTTGAATATACTTCCTCAAGTAAAACAAAAATTATCTAAGGAAACAAGACGTGAATTAAAGAAATTAGATCAATATACCAATGATATTGAATTACTAGCAAAAAATAAGATAGAAGATATTAC
>NZ_JAJDKB010000016.1:0-50862 GCF_020589955.1 Faecalibacillus sp. TM498 | reverse complement strand
AGCAACTGACTTGTAATCAGTAGGTTGAGGGTTCAAGTCCTTTAGCCGGCACCATGATGGAGAGGTAGCGAAGTGGCTAAACGCGGCTGACTGTAACTCAGTTCCTTTTGGTTCGGTGGTTCGAATCCACTCCTCTCCACCATCTATCTAATGAATGGGGTATAGCCAAGCGGTAAGGCAACAGACTTTGACTCTGTCATTGCGCTGGTTCGAATCCAGCTACCCCAGCCATAAGGTATGACCCGCTAGCTCAGTTGGTAGAGCATCTGACTTTTAATCAGAGGGTCAGGCGTTCGAGTCGCCTGCGGGTCACCATTTAACTGAATAAGCCCAGGTGGCGAAATTGGTAGACGCACAGGACTTAAAATCCTGCGGACCTTAAAATCCGTGCCGGTTCGACTCCGGCCCTGGGCACCATTCAATGCGGGTGTAGTTCAATGGTAGAACTTCAGCCTTCCAAGCTGACTACGTGGGTTCGATTCCCATCACCCGCTCCATGAAGGAGCTAACACACTTACCATGTAAGTGTTTTTTTATCTATTAAGAATTTGGATGCGTCAGAAAAAACACAGGCAAGGGTGTTTCTGGCAGCGATAAAAAGAAGATTCAAAAGGGATCTGTCTTTAATAAAATAACCTCTTAGATGTTTTGGAATAGTAAAGACGATATGACGATGCTTGGCATCGAGTGCGATAGAGGAAATATGAGCAGCACGTAATTTAGCCTCTTTGGTACCACAAGAAGTACAGAGCTTGGAGTTACATTTGTGAGGAACGATAGATTCGTTACCGCAATGAGGGCAGACAAAAAGATCATAACCAAGATAGATGAAACCACAAAGAATAGTTTTCTGGATGGTATCATAGGTAACGTTTCTGATCTTACCTCTATTATAAAGAGAGCGGATATAGTTGATATTGTCATTAAAGATATAGGAAAAAGATTTCTTGCCTTTGATCTTATCGACATGATTAAAATTGTATAAAGCAAGGCAGTCAGCATAGTTAGTATCATCAATCATAAAATCACCAACTAACATTTTAAAGAAAAAGGTAATAATCTTTAAAGATTATTACCATTTGGACAAAATTTATTTTGTCCCTTTTTTATCCATTTAAGAGGTGGGATTTGAATATATTTTTGAAGGAGAAGAATGAGATAATACAATTTTTTATTATATTTTATTAATCTTCTCCTTTTTTTGGTTAAAGAATCTTCTTGGAAATGTACAAGACATATTTGAGGAAAAAGCGCATAACATAAAAGAATTTGTAGATCTTTTGAAGTGAGATTATATTCATTGATTATCTGTTCTAATTGATTGATTGTGATTGTATTGTTTAGATATAAATAGAAAATATCATGAATGTATAAATTGAGGTTTATATTCTCTATAAGATAAACATCTTCATATGAATGAATATTTTTATGTTGATAGGAGAGGTTAATGGCTGTTGTGGACAAGAAATAATGATTTAAAAGTTCGATAGAAAGCTGACAAAGAGTAAATAGAGAATAATAGATGATCTGATATTCTAGGGAATTTAAAGGTGTATAGATAAGAATAGATTCATAATATTGAATCCATTCTTTTTTTATTTCTTTTATTGTTTTTGTTTCTTGAGGGATGAGTGATAGAGAAATGATTTTTTGGATATCTAGAGGAATGCTTTGTACTTGATAAAGGATGTATCCTTGAGAGTTTTTTTGTTGGTAAATATTATTAATGATTTTAAAGGGATTGATTTGAAGTAAAGAAATGTATTTTTGATAATATAAAGGAAAAGGTTTATTTGTTAAATAATAATGTTCATCTTCATAAGTAAATGAAAATTGATCTTCTAAAGGGAGATGATAATATGTTTTTAAAATACTTAATTTTGATACCATGAGGGAACCTCACCTTCAATGACTTCATAAACAAGAGGAATTGTATAATTTTCTTTAAAATGTTCATGATATAAGGGAACAAGAATTTGTAAAACAATTGTAACATTTAAATCAATAGAGATAGCAAGATGATTGATCCCATAATTTTTAATTTTTTTATCAATATTTGAAGAAGTTAAGGAGAGTGTTTTATATTTAATGGAAAAAGATGGACCTCGATCTTGTAAGAAAATATTATTGGTAAGAGAACCGATAGGTATACGTGCAACAATACCTTTTTGTTGATTGATTTTTAAGAGTTTTTTATTGTATGGAGAATGATTGTTTTCTTGGTAAGAGCCTTCTTCAAGCTTTAAAAGAGTTTCTTCAAGATTATGGATGTAATTAGAGGCAATATCATTGATATAATTCATTTGAAAACTGATGGAATTATTTTCTTTTTTATAGAGTTTATGTGTATCTATTTTTTGAGTAAATGAAGTATGATTGATAAGTATCTGAATAAATTGATTTATTTCTTTACTGGCGATATTTTCAATTCTAGGGGTCATACGATTTGAAAAAAGATAAGCACATATAAAAAGTGAAAGCATAATTAAAATATATTTTCCTTTTTTCATCATATCACCATTATAAAATATGTAAAAAAAAAGAAAGTAGAACAAATCTACTTTCTTTGATTTTAATAACCAGGTTTACCTAATAATTTGAACATATTTTTCTTATAAACTTCAACACCAGGTTGGTTGAATGGGTTTACTCCTAAGAAGTAAACTGACATTGCACATGACATTTCGAAGAAATAAACCATGTAACCAAATCCATAAGCATCCATTTTATCTAATGAAATAATGATGTTTGGTACATTACCAGTATTAACATGAGCATCGATTGTACCTTCACAAGCTCTTTTGTTAACATAATCAACTGATTTTCCAGCTAAGTAATTTAAACCATCTAAATCATCTGGATCACTTGGGATAATCATATCATTTTGTGGATTTTTAACTTCGAAGATTGTTTCATATAAAACTTTAGAACCTTCTTGGATGAATTGTCCTAATGAATGTAAATCTGTAGAGAATACAGCGCTATGAGGTAAGATACCTTTATTTTCTTTACCTTCTGATTCCCCATATAATTGTTTCCACCATTCAGCAACGTTATTTAATTGTAATTCATAAGTTACAAACATTTCTGCTGAATATCCAGCTTTATTTAATAATTGTCTTGCTACACCATAACGATAAGCATCATTTGTTTCAATGTTTGCATCGTTATATTTAACCATTGCATCTTTAGCACCTTTTAACATTTCATCAATGTCGATACCAGCCATAGCGATAGGGAATAAACCTACAGCAGTTAATACTGAATAACGTCCACCGATATCATCAGGTACAACGAATGTTACATAACCTTCATCAGTAGCTAATTTTTTAAGAGCACCTTTTTCTCTATCAGTAGTAGCTACGATTCTTTCACGAGCTCCTTCTTTACCATATTTCTTTTCACACATTTCTTTGAAGATTCTGAAAGAAATAGATGTTTCAGTTGTTGTTCCTGATTTAGAAATAACATTGATAGCGAAATCTTTGTCTTCAATATATTTAGCAACTTGATGAATATAATTTGAAGAGAAAGTATTTCCTACATAGATGATTTCAACTTTATCATCTGAATATAAACCATTGATTGCTTCAATAGCAGCACGTGCTCCTAAATAAGATCCCCCGATACCGCATACTAATAATACGTCTACTTTTTCTCTTAATTTAGCAGCAGTTTCTTTCATTAATTGAACTTCTTCTTTGTCATAGTTTTCTGGTAATTCAACCCAACCAAGGAAATCGTTACCAGCACCTGTTTTGTTTCGAATCATATCATGAATTTCTGCTACTTTTTCTTTGTATGATCCTAAATCTTCAGCTAATTTTGCTTTTGATAAATCTAATGTGATCATTTAGTTTTCCTCCATTACACCTTGTTTTAACCATTCTTCCATTGCTTGAGCTAAAGGTAAAAAACCTTTAGGTGTTTCTACAATTGGTTTTCGTGGATTTTTATAGACGAGTTTCTTGTCTTTTCTTCGAAAACGATTGTCAACAGCTTTCAAGCTTAATTTGGCGTGATTGCTAGAATGATCAAAATCAATGACTTTTACTTTCACAATATCATTAATATGCACATAACTGGCAATACTTTTAACGAATTTATCTGATATTTCTGAGATATGAATCAATCCTGTTGAATTATCAGGTAAAAGAGCAAAAGCACCATAAGGTTGAATACCGGTTATTTTAACATCAATGATATCCCCTCGTTTGATGAGTTTTGTCATTTGATTTCACTCCTTGCGGCACTATTATAGCACAATTTAAGCATATGTGTTGTATTTAATAAGGAAAAAATATAAAATATGGTAGGATTTATATGATATACTTAATAAGTAAAAAAGGAGTTTGCAAAAATGGAAAATATTGAAGAACAAATAAAAAATGTCATTCATAAATTAAGACCTTATTTACAAAGAGATGGTGGAGATATTGAATACGTAGATTTTAAAGATGGTATTGTTTATGTAAGAATGCTTGGAGCATGTGCTGGATGTACCATGATTGATGACACTTTAAAAGATGGTGTTGAACAAATCTTAATGGAAGAAGTTCCTGGTGTTTTAGAAGTACAAAATATTTCTAGTGCATTATAGTATAAATTTCTTGCATTTATAGAGAGTTTGTAATATTATGTTTTAGTCATTGGAGATATCATAAATTTTATTCGATTTCACAAACTTATTTTAGGTGATGAAAGTGAATGAAAGAAAACAACAACAAATCAAAATTGCTCATATTTTGAAAGATCTTGGTTTGGAAGATGATCTCATAGAGAAAATGACATCATTAAAAAAAGAAGAATATCAATAAAATAAAAAGGACTCTTATTAAGAACCATGAGATGAAGATCGATGAAGTGGTGGCAACCCTATATGTTAGAAGGTGCCTTTACTGAGCAAGTTTATTCTTGAACAATAAGAGAAAGCTTCCTAACGGCTTTCTCTTTAGGAAACTTTTTTATTTGTTATTTAAGGAGGAAGAAAATGAAAGAAAGAATTTTATTTACGTCAGAATCTGTATCAGAAGGACATCCTGATAAAGTATGTGATCAAATCAGTGATGCCATCTTAGATGAATGTTTTAAACAAGATCCTAACTCACGTGTTGCTTGTGAATGTTTTGCGACAACAAACTTAGTTGTCATTGGTGGAGAAATTACTACAAATGCGAAAGTAGATTATGAAGCTGTGGCAAGAAATGTTTTAAAAGAAATCGGCTATGATGATGAAGCTAAAGGAATGGATTATAAAACATGTAAGATTGAAGTTGTCATGGATAGTCAATCAAGTGATATTGCTCTTGGAACAAATGAAGAAGTTGGTGGAGCAGGAGATCAAGGTATTATGTTTGGTTATGCGACAAAAGAAACAGAAGGGTATATGCCTCTTGCTATTTCAATTGCGCATCATTTAGTTCGTTACGCTTCAACTTTAAGACATGATGGAACCTTTAAATGGGCTAGACCTGATATGAAAGCACAAGTGACAATTGATTATACAGATGAAAAACCAGTAATTGATACTATTTTAATGTCCATTCAACATGATGATGATTTTGATGAAGCAGAATTTAAAAAATTTGTTAAAGAAAACATTATGGATGCCGTTGTTAAAAAATATGATATGAATACAGATTATCGTGTTTTAATCAATCCTACAGGACGTTTTGTTATTGGTGGTCCTCATGGAGATACAGGTCTTACTGGAAGAAAGATCATTGTTGATACATATGGTGGATATGCACGTCATGGAGGAGGAGCTTTCTCTGGAAAAGATCCAACAAAAGTAGACCGTTCTGCTGCTTATATGGCACGTTATATTGCTAAAAACGTTGTTGCGGCCAATATGTGTGATGAACTTGAAATCCAATTATCTTATGCAATTGGTGTAAAAGAACCAACATCTATTTATATTGATACAAAAGGAACTGAAAAAGTACCTCATGATGTGATTCTTGAAGCAATTAAACAAGAATTTGATTTAACACCAGCAGGAATTATTCATACCTTAAATTTAAGAACACCAATTTATAAAAAGACAGCTTCTTATGGACACTTTGGTAGACCTGAAGCAAATTTACCTTGGGAACAATTAGATAAGGTAGAAAATTTAAAAAAATATATGTAGAAAAAGGCTCATGAATTGAGCTTTTTTTATTATGTGTATTTTTTAAGCAGGATAAAAAAGCATATTAAAGTAGGAATTTAGAAAAGTTTATAGTATAATATAGTTATCAAAAAGGAGGAATTAATTATGAAAATTACATTAAGAGGAAAGAACATTGAAATTACTGAAGCAATTGAAGAAAAAGTCAGTGAAAAATTATCAAAATTAGACAAATACTTCATTGTAAGTGAAAATGTTGAAGCCAAAGTACTTGTAAGAACTTATCCTTACGGACAAAAAATTGAAGTGACAATTCCTACTGAATATGTACTTTTAAGAGCAGAAGTTGTGGATCAAGATTTATACAATGCAATTGACTTAGTTATCGACAAATTAGAAGGTCAAATTAGAAAGTATAAAACTAGATTAAACAGAAAATCTAAAGATAATAAACTTGCATTCAATTTAGCATCAATTGAACCTTTAGAAGAGGAAGAAGAAGACGTATTAGTAAAAACAAAAACAATTACTCCAAAACCAATGGATATGGAAGAAGCAATTATGCAAATGGAATTAATTGGACATTCATTCTTCGTATATCGTGATACTGAAACAGATGCTATTAGTATTGTATACCGTCGTAATGATGGAGATTACGGGCTTATCGAAACTGAATAGGTATGATGTAAAAACACTAACCAACTATAATAGGTTAGTGTTTTTTGAGACAAATTTGAAACAAATTTGAGACAAAATAGCTCAAGAAATGATGTATAATAATAGTGTAAAAAAATAGTCCAGAAAAACTGGGCTATTTTTTATATAGATCACCTTGATAAACATCAAGTTCTTTCATTTTTTTATCAATATCATTTAAAATAGTTACCTTTTTAATGGACCATAAAGGAGCAATTAAATCATCGATTTTACCATCACCAGTCAATCTTTCGATAACGATTTCAGGTTTAATGTAACGAAGTTGTTCTACTACGATATCAATATATTCTTGACGAGAGAGCATGTTAAATTCATGATTTTCATACATTTGTTGAAGTTTTGTGTTTTTAACAACGAATAACATATGTATTTTAAGTGCTTGAATATCTAATTGACCTAAGGTTTTAGCTGTTTCAATCATCATTTCTTTTGTTTCAAAAGGAAGACCATTGATGATATGGACACATACTTCAAGGTTATATTTTCTACATAATGCTAAACCATCCAAGAATTCTTGAAAAGTATGGCCACGATTAATAAGTTTACTTGTTTGTTCATGGATTGTTTGTAAACCTAGTTCAATATAGACATCTTTTTGTTTATTGATGGTACTTAAATATTGAACGATTTCTTCATTTAAACAATCAGGTCTTGTAGCAAGGGCAATTCCCTTAACATCTTCTTTGTTTAAAAAAGGGGCAATCATTTTTTTTATTTTATCTAATGGACCATAGGTATTTGTATTGGCTTGAAAATAAGCAATATAAGCACATTCAGGCCATTTTCTTTTCATGACTTGAGAGATTGTTTGAAATTGTTTTTCTAAATGATCATGAACATTTCCAGCATAATCTCCAGATCCTGATGAACTACAGAAAATACAACCACCATAGCCTCTTGTTCCATCACGATTAGGACAGGTAAAATCAGCATTTAGTGCAACTTTAGCGACTTTTTGATGGTATTTGTTTTTTAAATAATAGTTATAAGTATGATAACGTTTGTTATCTAAAGAGTATTTAAATTGATTCATTTTATCACCGAAGCAATTATAACATAAGGAGTAAGAAAATGGGATTAGAGTTAAAGAATGTCACAAAAAAATTTAAAACAATTGAAGGAGAAAGAGTTATTTTTGAAAATTTGAATATTCATTTTCCTGATTATGGTTTGATTGCTATTACAGGAGAAAGTGGATGTGGAAAATCAACACTTTTACAATTAATAGCAGGATTGGATCAAGACTATGAGGGAAAGATTCTTTTTAATCAAGTAAAAATAGAAGATATTAAAGATTATCGACAACTTGTTATTAGTTTTGTTTATCAAAATTATCAGTTAATTGATTATTTGAGTGTTAAAGATAACTGTTTATTTTATTGTCACTTAAAAGGAATAAAGGTTGTAGAAAAACAGTTACAAGAATTATTAGAAATCTTTGAATTAAATGAACTAGTAAATCAAAAGGTAAAGAATTTATCAGGTGGGCAAAAACAACGCGTGGCCCTTATTCGTGCTTTATTATGTTCAAGTCCTATTATTTTATGTGATGAACCGACAGGAGCTTTAGATGAAATAAATCGTCAAAAAGTTTATCGTTTTTTTAAAAAAGCGAGTCAAAGACGCCTTATTCTTATTGTTTCTCATGATCAAAAAATTTCAAAATATACACCTTATCATTTGAATTTTGAATGTTTAAAACATCATTATGATTGGAACCATCAATTATATTCACGTTATGAAATAAGAAAAACAAAATGTGGATCATTGTTTAAAGAAATGATCCAAATGATTTTAAAAGATAAAAAGAAATGGATGATGATGTTTGTTTCACAAATTTATATGGTACTAGCAATGACGCTCATTATTACTGGTTTAGAAGGATTTAATGGTTATTATCAAAAACAATATAATCAAGCAATAAATAATAATTTAGTTATGATTCAAAAGAAAAATCAAGAACCCTTTAAAGAAAAAGAAATAACAAAACTGAAAGGAAAATATCAATATCATTTAGATATAGGAAAGATTGAAGGTCTTAAAAACTTTCAATCTTTTTCAATTAACAAAAAAACAAAGCAAAATGAAGTTTATGTCAATCATGCTTTAATTACCAAAATAAAACAAAATAAACTTATTTATAAACTTAATCATCATCAATATACATTAAAAATCAAAGGAGTAATTCAAGATGATTATCAAGAACCTGTTCTTTATTATCATTCATTATCCAATGCAATAGCCCTTCAATGCATTGATGTTTCAACGTGTATTGTCTATGTTAAAAATCATAAATATATGAAAGATTATTTAACGCATTTGTCAGTTCAATATCAAGGTATAGCACCTATTTATGAAGAATATGAAAGTTATTTTAAAGTTATTGATCTTTTTAAAAAGGTTAGTCTTGTTTTTATTTTTTTAAGTTTTATGATTGCAATCGTTTTAATGGGATATATGGTTTTATCGATGTTTTATGAAAATCAAAAAATATTTGCCATCATGCTTGCTAATGGTTATCAAAATCATCATTTAGCATTTTTTATTTTAAAAAAAATAAGCTTAATGATGATTTCAATTGGAATAGTTTCTTGTTTGGTTGCTAGTGGAGTTTTAAAAATCATTTCATTTTTTGATATTTCTAAAAAGATCTGGGGCATAAGTCATTTGTTTGTTTTACCAAGAGAGTTTCACTGGCCATTTACGTTATATCTCTTTTATCTTTTGGGATATATCATGCAAGGAATTTTATTAAGTCTATTTATAGTTTTAAAGATGAAAAAAATAAAAATGTATGAGTGTTTAAGGGAGGAATAGGATGTTAGAAATTAAGAATGTAACGAAGTCTTTTGATCGACCTTTATTCAAGGAGATGTCTATGACATTTCAAGAAACAGGGATGTATGTCATTGTTGGTAAAAGCGGTAGTGGTAAATCGACACTTTTAAATATTTTAGGAGGTTTGGATAATGAGTATCAAGGTGTGATTGAAATTGATGGGCAAGATATTCGACAAATACCACATTATATTAGAAAATACATTGGTTTTATTTTTCAACAGTTTTATTTAATAGAAGAAATGAATGTTAAAGAAAATGTAAATCTCATTTCGTATTTTAAAAGAATAATGATTTCTAAAAAAGAATATTATTTAGAACGTTTAAAAATAAAAGACTTACAACGTTATAAAACAGCAATTTTATCTGGAGGTCAAAAACAACGAGTTGCTATTTATCGAGGATTTATTGCTAAGCATCCCATTATTTTATGTGATGAACCAACAGGTGCTTTAGATGCAAAAAATAGTGAAGAAATTTTTAAAATATTAAAACAACTGTCTAAAGAAAAATTAGTGATTGTTATTAGTCATGATGAAATACTTGCTAAAAAATACCATGATTATCTCTATAAAATAGAAGATTATCAATTAAAATTAATTCATCAAAATCCAATAACTCAAAGAAAAAAACAAGAAGAAAAAACAAGTAAAAGATCTTTTTTACAATTTATATTGAAAGAATTGAAAATGACGTGGAAGAGTTCTTTTATTGTTGTACAAGTTTTATTTTTAGCACTTTTAAGTATTTTATTGACCCTCTCATTGACTCAATCAACACAAAAACAAATTCATCGGCAATTAGAACAAATTATTCCTTCAACAACCATTATGTTAAAAAAGAAAAATAATCAAATGATCAAGATGGATGATTTGAAACAAATTCAACATCCAGCAATTCAATACCGTTTTTTACAAAATGATCAGGTGGATTTTTTAGGAATCTCTTTTTCTAAAAAATATCAAACGAAAAAAACACTTTATATTTCTGATTATATTCAGCAACCACAAAAGAAAATTCAAGGAAGAAAGATAAAAAATGCTCAAGAAATCATTTTATCTAAATCTACTTATGAACAACTTTTATATTTATCGCATCAGAAGAATTTAATAAATAAAGATGTATATTTGTTTTTTGAATATCAAAATAGAATTTGTTTTTATAAAGTTAAAATTGTAGGGATTGAAAATAAAAAGACTTTAATGGAGACCGTTTATTTTAATGAATATGCAATGAGTCAAATGTTAAAAGAACTTTATCAAATAGAAGTAGGGCAAACTGCTTTTTTGCAAGTAAAAGATAAAAATATTTTAAAAGATTTAAAAAATAAATATCCTTTATATCAATTTAAACTTGCAAATAGTTCATTATCTTCAAGCATCGATGAAAAATTTCAACAAATTGAATGGATCCTTTATTGTTTTAGTTCTTTATCAGTTGTAACAGCCTGCTTTTTATTAGGTGTTGTTTTATATTTGATGGTCATTAAAAGAAAAAAATATTTTGCTATTTTACAAACATTGGGGGCTTCATTATGGCAGATGATAACTCTTGTTTTGTGTCAAGGTCTAGGTATTTCCTGCACAGCATTTATAGAAGCAATGATTGTTTTAAAAGAGTTATTTATTTTTGCTAATCAGTTGATTCAAAAAAGTATTTCAGATTTGATGGATGAATTTTTTGTTATACAAAATAATGTGCTTTTAGGTATTTTTATAGGAGTACTTATTTTAACATTATTATGTTGTTTGATCCCAATTAAAAAAGTAAAACAGATAGAAATTATAGAAGCTTTAAAGAGCTAGGAAGTTTTTTATTGCATAAAGTATGTGATGTGGTATAATAGAAAAGCAAAATCAATGAATAGGAGTACTAGCAAATCCCCTATATTTAGAGAGTCAGTGGTTGGTGAAAACTGATTATAGTATTTGTGAACTCGCCTAGGAGATGTATTTTTGAATAAAGTAAAAAATATCGTAGAACTGCGTTAAAGTTTTGAGGTGCTAGAATTTTATTCTAGAACTAAGGTGGTATCGCGTTAAAATTGGCGTCCTTAGATAAGGACGCTTTTTTATATTTAAGGAGGAAAAATTATGCCGTTCGATCACACAAAAATAGAGCCAAAATGGCAAAAATATTGGGACGAAAACAAAACATTTAAAACAGATTGTTATGATGATTCAAAACCTAAATATTATTGTATGGATATGTTCCCATATCCATCTGGAAATGGTTTACATGTAGGACATCCTGAAGGATATACTGCAACAGATATCGTATCAAGAATGAAAAGAATGCAAGGATATAATGTATTACATCCAATGGGATTTGATTCATTTGGATTACCTGCTGAACAATTTGCGATTCAAACAGGTCATCATCCTGCTGAATTTACTAAAAAGAATATTGATGTTTTTAGAAAACAAATTAAATCATTAGGATTTTCTTATGATTGGGATCGTGAAATTGCAACAAGTGATCCAGAGTATTATAAATGGACACAATGGATCTTTACAAAATTATATGATCAAGGATTAGCTTATATTGATGAAATTCCAGTTAACTGGTGTCCAGAATTAAAAGCTGTTCTTGCTAATGAAGAAGTTATTGATGGTAAAAGTGAACGTGGTGGATATCCTGTTATCCGTAAACCAATGCGTCAATGGGTTTTAAAAATTACTGAATATGCTGAAAGATTACTAGCTGATTTAGATGACTTAGATTGGCCAGAAGCAACAAAACAAATGCAACGCAATTGGATTGGAAAATCTATTGGTGCAAATGTTGATTTTAAAATTGATGGAACAAATAAAGTGTTTACTGTTTTTACAACACGTTGTGATACATTATTTGGAGCAACATACTGTGTTATGGCACCAGAACATCCATATGTTGAAGAAATTACAACAGATGCTCAAAAAGCAGATGTTGAAGCTTATAAAGAAAGCTGTGCAAGTAAATCTGACTTAGAAAGAACAGAACTTAATAAAGATAAAACAGGTGTCTTTACTGGAGCTTATGCTATCAATCCTGTAAATGGTAAAAAAATTCCAATTTGGATTTCTGATTATGTACTTGCAAGTTATGGTACAGGAGCTATCATGGCTGTTCCAGCACATGATGATCGTGACTATGAATTTGCTAAAAAATTTGGTATTGAAATCATTCCAGTATTAGAAGGTGGAAATATCGAAGAAGAAGCTTATACAGAAGATGGTGTTCATATCAATTCTGAATGGTTAAATGGCCTTGGAAAACAAGAAGCTATTGATAAAATGGTAGATTGGTTACAAGAACATCATTGTGGACAAAAGAAAGTATCTTATAAATTAAGAGATTGGTTATTTTCAAGACAACGTTATTGGGGTGAACCAATTCCTATCGTTCATATGGAAGATGGTACAATGCGTACAGTTCCTGTAGAAGAACTTCCACTAGAATTACCAGCAACTAAAAATTTCCAACCTCATGATAGTGGTGAATCACCACTTGCTAACTGTGAAGATTGGTTAGAAGTAGAAATCGATGGACAAAAAGGGCGTCGTGAAACAAATACAATGCCTCAATGGGCTGGATCATGTTGGTATTATATTCGTTATATTGATCCACATAATAGTGAACAAATTTGTGATCCAAAATTATTAGATAAATGGTTACCAGTTGATTTATATGTAGGTGGAGCAGAGCATGCGGTATTACACTTATTATATTCTCGTTTTTGGCATAAAGTTCTTTATGATTGTGGTGTTGTTAAATGTAAAGAACCATGGCAACGTTTAGTACACCAAGGTATGATTTTAGGAGATAACAACGAAAAAATGTCTAAATCAAGAGGTAACGTTGTTAACCCTGATGATATCGTTGCTAGTCATGGTGCAGATTCACTTCGTTTATACGAAATGTTCATGGGACCACTTGAAGCATCACTTCCTTGGTCAACAAATGGATTAGATGGTTCTCGTAAATGGTTAGACCGTGTTTATCGTTTAATGATTGAAACTGGTAAATTATCTGATGAAAATGATCATAGTTTAGATCGTGTATATCATCAAACAGTTAAAAAAGTTACTGATGATTTTGAAAAATTAGGTTTCAATACAGCTATTTCACAAATGATGATTTTCATTAATGAATGTTATAAAGCTGAACATGTTTATAAAGAATATGCTGAAAACTTTATTAAAATGCTTTCATGTATTGCACCTCATATCTGTGAAGAAATGTGGCAACAATTAGGACACAATGATTCAATTGCTTATGAACCATGGCCAACATATGATGAAAAAATGTTAGTTAGTGATACTGTTCAAATGGGTATCCAAGTTAATGGTAAATTAAGAGCTAAAATTGAAGTTGCTAAAGATGCAGATGATGAAGCTGTTAAAGAATTAGCATTCCAACAAGAAAACGTTAAAGCACATACTGATGGTAAAAATATCGTTAAAGTAATTGTGGTTAAAAATAAAATTGTAAACATTGTCGTTAAATAAAATATTACAAATGTTTAAGTAGAGATACGTCTCAAAAGCCTTGTAAAATCAAGCTTTTTGAAAAAAGTGTCTCTACTTTTTTATTTGCACATATTTCTATTTTTAGGGACGATTGGTACAAAATTGGTACAGTAAAGGGGTCATTTTGTACCAATTGGTATTACGACATTTGTGCAACATTGTTGTGAATCCATTTTGTAGGTTTGCAACCTATATAAAAAACGCCTCTGACTGCTTGGTTTTTTAAGCAGTTTTCTTTATGTAAAAAAAGGAGGTAATTATGGATAACGATAAAAGTATTAAAACATTAACAAGGTCAAAATTAAGACCGTTTCGATATCATCCTTATAAGGTAAAGGAAGATGAAGACATGGCAAATTTGGTGAACAGTATTAAAGAAGAGGGTGTCATTAGTCCAATCATTGTAAGAAAGGTTGGAAAGGATCTAGAAAAAATTAATGAAAAATATATTTATCAGAATACATGTTTTGAAAATAAACTCATCAAATATACAATGCTTTGAAAAAAGAAAGAACTGTTTTTAAGAAACTGTAAGATTGAAGCAACAAGTCTGTCAAGTTTAGATATTAAAGAAAGAATAGTCTTTCATAACTGTATATTTGACAATGTTAAAATTTCCAAATGTAATTTTAAAAATGTAGTCTTTTATAACTGCAGGTTTAATAATTCAATAATTGTAAATTCAATACTGGCAAACAGTTATTTTATTAACTGTAAAGGAATTGAGACAGTTGATTTTATGGAAAATAATATGCAGGGTGTCTCAGTAATTGGTAGCAAAGTTAATTTAAATGAGCTGGTAGAAAAACAAAACAGATTTGAAGATATTTTAATTCAAGAAGAAATGCTTGAAGTTCAACATGGCAATGTTGCCGTGTTGGAAGAAAAAAAGGAAGATGATCAGGAAATGAAAGAAGAAAATGAAAGACAAATTATAAAAAATGAAATCTATAGCAGTCAGGAATTGTCACAAGATTTTTTAAATAATAAGCTTTTTTATAAATGCCATTTTGTAGATTGTTCTGTAAGTGATAATGTAAAATTGAATGCTACAACAGACTTTAAAGAGTGTACTTTTTTAAACAATGATCTTCATTTTGATGATGTTGACAAAACATCGTTTGATGACTGTATCTTTGAAAAAGTTTCTCTTAAAGGAAATTTTATACATGTATCCTTTGCTGGATCAAAGTTTAGCAATCTATCTTTTATTAGAGATTCTACGTTTGTTGCCTGTTTGTTTGATCATACAAACGCTGCTGAATATTTTGATAATAATTTGATAAAGCTAAGCAATATTGAACTTGTTAAAAAATCAAATGATAACGCTGAAATAATGAAAAAAGTAAATGAACTTTATGAGATATTAAAATCAGAAGATAAGGTATTGCAGCAGGAACTGATTGCAAAAACAAAAGTTGATGAGGAAGATGTTCTTGACTATATTTTACATTTGGATGATATGGAATACCTAAAATTGATTGCAAAAACGAGTAATCGAGTAGTTGAAGAAAAGATGGTTTAGATGTCAAAAAAATTAGATGAATTATTTGAAACATATGCCTATGATGCAAGACAGAAGACACAGCTTCGTTTGGCTGATGAAAAAGGACTTGATATTTCTAAAATGAAAGATCCAAGATTCAACTGGGAACAGATGCGAGAAATTTCATTAGCAATGGAATATGGACTGAATCCTGATACTTTATGTGATCCTGAAATCAATGCTGAATCTATGGAGAAGATTCGATATAGTCTGATGGATCAGCAAAGTGTTTTTGAAGATGCAAAAGAAGAAGTTAAAAAGAAACGTACTAAAAGAATTTCTTTAATCATTTTCACAATAGTATGTTCTTCTATTACATGTATTGTTTATTTAATGAACAAAGACACAGTTGATAAGTACATTGAACCAGTACCGTTAGAATTAACAACAGATAGAGTAACTGTTGAATATGGCGAAGATATTCATTTCATGGATTATGTAAAGTATTATGATAAATCTCAGCAATTAACAATACCTTTGAATCAAAAGCTAAATAAGATAAAGGATTATAAATTTGTTTATTCTGTTACGAATGGTGTTAAAACAAAAGAAAAAACATTGATAGTTAGCGTTGTTGATACAGCAAAACCAATAATTGAATTGACATAAAGTGAAATTACTCTTGATAGTGGGGAACAGTTTACACCAAAAGATTATATTAAAAAAGTAGAGGATAATTATAATCAGTTATCAGCTGATAATGTTGTAATTAAAAATACTGTTGATACAAATAAAGATGGTGATTATGAAGTCGAATATCAATTAAAAGATCAACACGGCAATGTTGCCATATCTACTTTAATAGTTCACATTAGAACAGTACCTCAAACCGAAGATAATACTGCTGTTAGAAATAAAGAAGATTCAACGGTTAAAAAGAATCAGGAACAGAGGGATAAATCAAACAAAGTAGAAACACCTAAGACAATAAATGTTGAACCGAAGATATTTTATATAAAAGATTACAACTATGATTTATCAGCCTGTAATCAAGCGGCAAGCAATTATATGAATCAAGTATTGAATAGTAGCAATATTAATATAAATGGTTATATAGAACCGTATCAGGAAAATGGTGGAATTGTTGGATATACTGTCTTATTTAAGTAAAATTTTAATGATTTTTTGATTATTTAATCTTAATAGTATGCCTTATCTTTCATAATATGTAATTGGTATATTTAAATTAAAAATGTATGAAAAAATGCATGATAGTACTCATTTGATTAAACATATTTTATAAAAAATGTTATTATATTTATATAATTTATTTTTTAATTATCTTATCACAAATCATAAATTATATTGATTAAATCAACAGAAAAGTATTGTTATGACAAATTAATAGTAGTATTATATAGGTAAGGAAATAGCATTTAATTAATTGAAAAAAGTAATATAGTTTTTATGATATTACATTTAAATGATATCTTATCTGAATAACACTAAAGAAACTGCTAGAAAAATTGATTTAGAAGAACTAAAAGAATTATCTGTAGTTGGTGGGGATGATAATGGTGGAAATGTTTCCCCATATTCAATAAAGACTAGCTTAATTACTCTTACAGTTATTACGATTTCAATTACAAGTACATTCTCAGTTGGTGAAGCTTGCAGTTGGCCATGATAAGTTAGACATGTAATAAACAATAAAACATGTGATTTGATTTTTTATAAATAGAAGGGAGACTTCTATGTGGCATATATCTTTTATGGGTAATAAAAAAAATCAAGAATTCAAAAATGACGTTTTACCCAAAAATTCAAAAAAAATAACAAATAATTCTTTTTGGATCAATGGGAAATTTTTTTCTTTTATTCTAATAGCAACTATAATTTCATTTACATTTTATAATTTTTTTACCCAACCAATTAAAAACCATTCTATAATAGAACTAATATTATGCATTATAATAGGTATTATATTTTTGATTCCTATATTTTTAGTACACGAAATATTGCATGCAATTTGGTTTCCAAAAAAAGCAAAAAAAGAGTTATGGTATGAAATTAATAGAAATTCACTATTTTTATTTTCTTTTCAAATATATTCGAATTGCCCATTAAAAAGAAATAGATTTTTATTAATGCTTCTATTTCCAAATATCATATTAGCATTAATACCATTATTTCTTTGGTATTGTGGTATCGTATTTATTTCACCATTTATATCAAGAATTATAGGTAGTCTTTTAACGATATTATTTACTTGTGGAGCATCTGATTATTCATTATTTTTTGATACTGTTTTATGCACAAAAAAAGAAGATAATATAATAATTTTTAAAAATGAATTTTATTCAAGTAATACTACTTGAATAAAATTCCATATCTAGTAACTTTCTTGCAATACGATTTTTATTATCTTCTTATTTATTGTATTGAGGCTGTAACGGGTAAATAACTCATTATAGTTTCATAAACAGTAAAAGGCGGACCGAAGTCCGCCTTTTATGGTACATTAATTCTACCATGAAAACATACCAACAAGATTATACGGCATATCAGACATATGCGCTACTAGATTTTAATATTTATTTTGAAAAAGATGTAACTGCTGATGATATTTCAAGAACTGTGATTGAAGTTACGGAAAGGATAGATATAAACAAGTTTGTTGCCTTCACTCATAGAAATTCTCACGGGTATGATGGTCTCATGATGCTCAGACTGCTTCTGCTTGCTTTTGCGGATAATGGTTATGCATCTACAAGAAAGCTTGCAGAACTATGCAGAACTGACATCAGATATATGTTCATCGCACAGAATCAGAAGCCTTCTCATCAGGCATTTCAGAGATTCATCCATGATGATCTCATTATGTCTGTTGAAGAAATTTTCTATGAAATGAACAGAATCATGGATGATGAGCTTCCTATCGATACAGATGTATTATGCATTGACGGTACTAAGTATGAAGCCAATGCCAACAAGAACACATTCATATGGAGAAAAAATACTGTCAGACATAGGGAAATTTGAAACAGTATGGAATTAAAGAACTAAAAGAATTAAGAAATGTATTTAATGAAGAAATGGAAAGTAAAATAAAAAGCAGACTGATCTATATGCGAAATCTTAAAGAATTAAATGAAAGACTTCAGGAAAGTGAAAAGCTTGGCGAAGTAGTCAAACGAAGAGGAAATCAATATATAAAAGAAGACTGGAATGGATTTATAATTCAAGGATTGGTTGAAGAGTTATAAATGGAGTTTCTTGTAATATCACTAAAAGAACTTGTATTTAAAAGTTTTGCTTCACCGTCCATTGCTCGCATCGATACTTGATGGTATGTCCAATTTTCAACGTGCAAGAAACAGAATCCTATATTCTCAAAACAAATATGAAACTTACACAATGAATGAACATACAGACAGAATAAAACGTATAGGAAATCCTAGAGGAGCCTACAAAAAATAAAATAAAAATAGAAAACAAATAAAAAGAGGAAAACCAGGATCAGACATCATCCTAATTTTCCTCTTAAAAAAGCACAGAATATTTTAGAGGGAATACTGATTCCACATCAATATCACCCCCTAATAATTTAGAGCGAATTTCGCTAAAGCACTCGATTATTTAGAGCGTCAAAAAAACTTCATTTTTTTAAAATATAAATCTTATTATCTTCTTGATAAAAAAGTTCGTTATTTCTCATTTTTAACAATATAACAATAAAAAAATATATATCACTTGCCGACATTGCTAAGCTTGAAAAGCCAAAAAAAATAAGAAAAGTCATTAGAATCAATTTTTTTATAATGAATGATAAAAAAATAGGAATAATTGCCAAGACAAGCGTCGGAGATATTAACATTATTAGAGTTCTACACTTACTCATCTTCGCATCACTTTCAACAGATATTATCGGTTGTAAGTTCTTCATTTTGAATATTATTTTTTTTCTACTTTTTTTCGGATATGATAGCAAATGTATATATTCATGTACAATACTAAAAGGGAAAACAGAAATAAGCACGGCTCCAAATGCAGAAAAAAACAAGCCTATATCATTAATATAAAATCTTTTAATCTTTAAAAAAAATACCAATAGTAGCAATGTACATAACACAATGATCAACATACTAATATTTTCTGTTTTTTTGTTTATTTTAAGTATTTTAAAATTTCTATTATCATAAAACTTTTCTACCATACACATAAATCCTTTCTATTCATCTATACGAACTTGGAGTAGCGATTCGAATAGACGCGGGAATACGTCCAATTAACTAGCACTGCTCTGGACTAGTAGTAAAATATGAAATAGACACTAATGATACTAAAACAGTCGTAATGATAACGTTAGAAATAGAACATCTGGGTTCTGGATTTCCATCATTACCACCAACAATTGATAATTCATTCAATTCTTCAACGCTAACTTTTGTCTTTGTATTCTATTCCATGGTTTTTTCCTTGGTTTCATCATGAACCTATTCCCTAGTACTATTATACAATTCTATGAGTATTTAATCTATCTAAAGACATAAATTATGTCGTAATTTTGCAAATTTGTAAACGTTCATCTTTTTTGTTCCGATTATATGTGTAAAATGTATCTTTTTTGCAAAATTTCCCTAAAAAAGCAAAAGAAGGCAAATTGGAAGAAACCAATCATTGTGTATGCTGTTTACAAGGATGTTTTGGAGAAGCGATGAAGGGCAACTTCACTTGTTTAGTAAATCCTAGATGTACAAGAGAATTTGAACATGATTTATCAAAAGCTGATAATACAAAAAATATTATGATTATTGGTGCTGATCCAGGTGGATTGCTGGCAGCTCGTATTGCAGCTCAAAGAGGTCATAATGTAACGGTTTATGATAAAGATACACATTTTGGTGGAGTATTTAGAAGTGCTGCTTATCCAATGGGGAAAGGAGAACTTTCTACTGTAATTTCTGCTTATAGAAAACAATGTGAAGTATTAGGTGTCACATTTAAAATGGGTCAAGAAGTATCTGAAGATACAATTAAAGAAGCTAGACCAGATACGATTGTTGTAGCAACTGGTTCAGTACCATTAACGCCACCAATTGAAGGAATCAATTCAGAAAACGTTGTAACTGCTTAAGATGTTCTTTATGGTAAAATAGATGTCAACCAAGAACCAGTTGTTGTTTGTGGTGGTGGAGAAGTAGGTGGAGAAACTGCTGAATTCATTGCACAAACAAATCATGATGTCACTATTTTAGAAATGAAACCAGCTATTATAACTGATATTGAAACTGATTGCAAAAACAAGCAGTCGTGTAGTTGAAGAAAAGATGGTTTAGATGTCAAAAACATTAGATAAATTATTTGAAACATATGCATACGATTCAAGACAAAAGGCACAGCTCCGTTTAGCTGATGAAAAAGGACTTGATATTTCTAAAATGAAAGATCCTAAGTTTAATTGGGAGCAGATGCGAGAAATCTCATAAGCAATGGAATATGGCTTAACCCCAGATACTTTATGTGATCCTGAAATTAGTGCAGAATCTATGGAGAAGATTCGATACAGCCTAATGGATCAGCAGAGTGTTTTTGAAGATGCAAAAGAGGAGATAAAAAAGAAACGTACTCAAAGAATCTCTTTAACTATTTTTATAATGGTATTTGCTTTTATTGTAAGTGTCGTTTATTTAATGAACAAAGATACAATTGATAAATACATTGAACCTGTTCCTCTAGAATTAACAACTGATAGAGTAACTGTTGAATACGGTGAAGATATTCATTTTATGGACTACGTAAAGTATTATGATAAATCTCAGCAATTGACAATACCATTGAATGAAAAATTGAAAAAAGTAAAAGATTATAAATTTGTTTATTCAGTTACGAATGGTATTAAAACAAAAGAAAAAGCACTTATAGTTAGTGTTGTTGATAATATAAAACCAACAATTGAATTGATACAAAGTGAAATTACTCTTAATAATGGAGAACAGTTTAATCCAAAAGATTATATTAAAAAAGTAGAGGATAATTATGATCAGTTATCAGCTGATAATGTTGTAATAAATAATTCTGTTGATTCTAATAAAGATGGTGATTATGAAGTTGAATATCAGTTAGAAGATCAACAAGGCAATGTTGCCATATCTACTTTAATAGTTCACATTAGAACAGTATCTCAAAACGAAGATAATACTGCTGTTGGAAATAAAGAAGATTCAGCAGTTATAAAGAATCAGGAACAGAATAATAAATCAAACAAAGTAGAAACACCTAAAGCAATAAATGTTGAACCTAAGATATTTTATATAAGAGATTACAACTATGATTTATCTTCTTGCAGTCAAGCAGCAAACAACTACATGAATCAAGTTTTGAGTAGTAGCAATATTAATTTAAGTTGCTATATAGAGCCGTATCAAGAAAATGGCGGAGTCGTTGGATATAAGGTTGTTTTTGATTGAAATATAAAAGATTAAAAAATAAGAACTAGCTAGAAATAGTGTATATATAGTATAATCTTTCCTGGTGATAAGTATGAATAAAAAAGATGTTATTTTAAAAAATGCATTGGAAATATTTAATGAAAATGGATATGTAGGTACATCAATAAATGATGTTGCAAAAAAATCAGGTATAGCTAAATCCACAATTTTTCATTATTTTGAAAATAAAGAAGATCTTTTTAATCAGGTATTTGTAAAAAGTAAAATAGCTTTTTCAAAAACAAACAATCCTTTTTTGTTTGGGGCAAGTAATGATGAATTAATAGAATTATTAGAATTTCAACGTAATCATATTGAAGAATTAAAATTTTTTAATCAATTTGAATATTCTAAGTATATATCAGATGATTCAAAAAAATTAGCACAAGAAATACACGAAGATACGATTAACTATATAAAAAATGAACAAAAAAATAATAGAATGGTTGATTTAGATCCTATATTCATTTGTATGTTTATAACAAATACTTTTGTTAGCAATTATAATCGGATTTTTATTAATGGGAAAATAGATCTTGACTATGCTCTAAAGATAAAAAGATTCATCGAAAAAGCACTTGTGATATAATTCACTTGAATAAACCGACCGTTCGGTCTATAATAAGTTTAGGAGGAATTTATTATGGAAATTAAAGAATTATTTGGTTTTGAAGGAAAGAATGTAGTTATTACTGGTGCGGCAAGTGGTATGGGAAAAGCTGCTTGTGAATTGCTGATTGAATTAGGCGCTAATGTTTATGCTGCTGATTTAAATCCTATTGATTTACCTGTCAAAAAAGCATTTCAAGCTAATTTAGGAGAAAAAGAAGAAATCGAAAAATTAGTTGATCAATTGCCAAATGACATTGTTGCTTTTTATTCATGTCAAGGTATTTCTCATTTTCCTGGTAGAGAATATTTAGTTTCAAAAGTTAATTTCTTAGGGCAAAAGTATATGACGGAATTACTTTTACCAAAAATTTCTGATTATGGAAGTATTACTTATATTTCATCTGTTGGTGGTTTTGGATGGGAAAGAAACTATCAAAACTGTTTAGATTTAATTAATCAAAAAACATGGGATGAATCAATGGAATGGTATAAAAACCATGAAGAGTTATTTATTGCGAAAGATAATAATGCTTTAGATTATACTTTTGCAAAACAATGTTTATTATCATATGTTAATGCAAAATGTATGGATAAACAATTTATTGGAAGATACATTAGAATTAATGCAATATGTCCTGGTGATACTACAACAGGATTGACAGATGATTTTAATAAATCAACTGGTAACGGTAATGCTGAAGCAGGTGCAAAAGCTATTGAACAAATTTTCTTATCAAGTTGGAATGGTTTTGCTGCTGAACCTAAGGATCAAGGCTATCCTTTAGTTGCATTGGGGAGTAAACTTTGTTCATACATATCTGGACAAAAACTTTATATCGATTATGGTTTAACATCATCCTGGACACATATGGGATTATGTGGTACATCAATGGGTTCAGCTCAAGAAGCGTCACAAAAAACAACAGAAAATAAATAATTTTGAGAGATTGTTTTAAAAATATAGTAGGATAATAAAGAAAAATCTAGCAAATAAATAGAAAAAGAATAATGAGACAGTACAACTGAAGCATTGTTCTTTTTTTTGTTAGACTTATATATGGAAAAATTCTATAGCAAAATAATTTAAAACATGAGAACTGTCTTTACAAGAAGATTTGGGTATGAAAATTACTATAAATTGAAGCATTAAAAAAGTATTAGAAAATTAGTAAAAATGATGCACGAAATTTAAGAGTTTTATCAGTATAGTGAAGGGATTGAAATAACCCTAGAGAGAACCTTGAAAATTGAATAAAGGAAATATCAATACATACCTGATTATTAAATCGAAAATAATGATACTCACGATTAGCCTTAATTCGAGCGTTAAAAGCGTCGCAAATATAGAAATCGTACAGGATAAAACAAATTGAAACCTGTTTATTATTAAACAAGTGCTCTGATAAAAAAGGTTATACAGAGATTGATATTTATAATTTGTATAGTTGAATATTTCAAATAATTCGTTCAACATTTTTTGAAATATCGCAATTTTGTACATTACTAATTTCTTGAATTTTTTCTTATGATTTAAGCGAAGGAGGAAATTAATATGGATAACAATAAAGATGAAAAAATACTACTAACATTAAAGGAAGCAGCAAATTATTTTGGTATTGGAATTAATACATTAAGGAGACTTACTAATAAACATACCAATTTATGTATTTTTAATGGAAATAGAAGAATGATCAAAAGACCAACCATGGAAAAGTGGTTACTTAATCATAATGTTTTTGATTGTTAGGTGAAATGTTATGGGAAAAGATTTAAGGAATAAAGAATTAGGACTAGGCATAAGTCAAAGAAAAGATGGAGTATATGTAGCTCGTTTTACTAATAGAGAAGGAAAACGTATCTTTTTTTGCGACACAAACTTAAGTTTATTAAGAAGAAAGTTTGAAAAGGCTAAAGTTGAAGATTATGAAAACAGAAGTGTTGCTTGTGGATCTTATACCTTAAAAGAATGGTACAACTTTTGGATAAAAAATTTTAAAATACCGAATGAAGTTACACCTCAATATATAGAACATTTGGATGCGACATTTAATAAATATATTCTATTAAAAGATAGGGGGAATATTGATTTACGTGATCTAAGAAATATTGATATTCAATTAATGGTTAATGAAGCAAAAGAAAATTCAGTTAGTGCATCTAGAAATTTATTATCGATATTAAAACAAATGTTGGAGTTGGCTTATGAAAATGATTTAATTGTAAAAAATCCAGTCAAAAGTGTACACATAAAAAAGCCTAAAAGGAAAAGTACTGAATCAATGTCTAGAAAGGATGAAAAAATGCTTTTAAAGCATATAAGTTCTCAACAAGTCAGGGATATGGTTTTAATGATGTTAAATACTGGACTTAGAATTAGTGAATTATTAGGTTTATCTTTTGATGAGGTAAATCTAGAAGAAAGGTATATTGAAATTAGTCATCAATTATCTTACAAAAGGAATGAAGAACGTGAATATACTTTTACACAAACTAAAAATAAAAAGAAAAGGATAATTCCAATTAATGATGTAACATTTGAAATATTAAATAGAGTTATAAAAAAAAGAGAAAAACAATTAGGAAAAACATATAGAGGTAAGAGTGCCATAAGTGATCAATTAGTATTTGTTACAGTTTATGGTGATGCATATTGCCGATCTGGATTTAATAGTACTCTTAATTATTCAATAAATAAAACTTTAAAATCAGGGTATGAGTTTGAATGTCCAAGATTATCTCCACACATATTCAGACATACTTTTGCAACAAGATGTTTGGAGGCAGGTATGTCACCAAATACAGTAAGCTCATTGTTAGGACATGGAACAATTAGAATGACACTTTCTTATGTACACAATAGTCCAGAAAAATTCAAAGAAGATACGTCTTTATTGAATAGAATTTAACTGTTTTTGCTGGCATTGAGTTGGTATTGAGAAAATTTAATCTTAAAAAACATTGGTTTTATGGGTGTTTTTTTGATGATTCACCACATTCTTGTAAACATTGTCGTTAAATAAAATATTACAAATGTTTAAGTAGAGATACGTCTCAAAAACCTTGAAAATCAAGTTTTTTGAAAAAGTGTCTCTACTTTTTTGTGAATATATGTATTTTTTTTGGTGACAAATAAAATCTTTATAAGAATGTCATGAAATAATGATTAAAGCTTGGAAATTGTTAAATTTTTATTGATTAAACTAACGATAGGTAGCAATATAACTAACATAAGGAAGTGAATGGATATGGAGAGGAAAGAAGAAATTATTCAGGCGACATTTATGTTAGCGTCTAAAAATGGAATAGACAATGTTTCAATGTCACAAATAGCGACACAATTAGGGATAAAGAAACCATCATTGTATAATCATTTCCGTTCGAAGGATGAAATTGCAAAGGCAATGTATGATTATTTAAGAACACAAGCAAAAGAAAAACTAAAAATAACGGATCTTGATTATGGAAAACTTGTCAAAGATAAAAGTCTAGAAGAAGTTTTAAAATTAGCGGTTCATAATTATTGTAAGATGAGTACACAAAGTGAAATGTTTTCATTTTATAAAATCATTTATTCAACACGTGCTACAAATTGTATGGCTGCCCAAATTATGTGTGAGGAAACAGAAAAAATGCTTTTAGAAACAAAAAATCTTTTTTATGCATTACAAGTTCATCAAAAAATATTTGTAAAAGACATTGATCAGGCAGCTATCTCTTTTACAATGACAATACATTCTTTGATTGATTATCAATTAGATAGGAAAAGTTGCAGGAACTGGACTAGGAATGTCTATTGTCAAAAAGCTTGTAGATGTAATGAATGGAAGTATTGAGGTTGAAACAGAACTAGGTAAGGGAACGAAATTTACCCTGATTTTACAACATAAGGTTGCTGATAATAATTTATTTTTGACAAAGACAGATATGTCTTTAGTTGATGAACAACAAATTTTACAAGGGAAACACGTTTTATTGGCTGAAGATAATGATTTGAATGCAGAAATAGCGATAATGATTTTAGAAGATATGGGATTAATAGTTGAACGTGTTGAAGATGGGATTCAATGTGTGGCTAAAATGGAACAAATGCCTGCTAAAAACTATGATTTGATTTTAATGGATGTTCAAATGCCTCATATGGATGGTTATAAAGCAACGGAAACAATCAGAGAATTATCTGATGAAGGAAAGGCTCATATTCCAATTGTTGCTTTAACTGCTAATGCTTTTGAAGAAGATAGAAAAATGGCAATTTCAAAAGGAATGAATGATCATATTGCTAAACTAATTGATGTAAAAAAGGTTGAGGAAGTTATTATTTCTGTTTTAAAATAATATTTTCAATAAAAAGAAAAAGGGTGTTATTTATCTAAAATCACATATTCTTCTCTTTTTTAGATATATTCATTGAATTTTTCTGCTTCTTTTTTTAAAATAAAACCATATCGAGGAGAAAAACATGCAAAATAGTAAAATAACAATGAAAGAACTTTTATATAAAATGGCTTGTTATCAAGAACTATATCCAAATGTACATCTTTTTGAAAAAACAGATTTAAATCAAATGAACTCTAATTTTTTAAGCAATACAATAGAAGCATTTCGTTTAAAAAAAGATTGTACAAAATTAGAATATTGCAAAGATAAACTTTATCATGTCATTTCTAAATACTATGTTGTAGATCAAAAAGAATATGTAATGGAAATTATTTGTTGTTTAGACGAACAACTAGAGCTATCGCGACAAGATAATAGCAGTCTTATTTTAAAGTATTTGGGTAAACACGATGATTTTTATTTAGATGTATTAACAGGTGCTTATAATAGACGTTTTTATGAAGAAAAAATAAAACATCAAACAACTCCTGCAGGAATTGTTATGCTCGATGTGGATGATTTTAAGATTTATAATGATACATTTAGTCATGATTTCGGAGATAGGGTTCTTAAAATGATTGTTGAACATATTAAGAATTCACTTAGAAATCAAGACAAACTTATTCGCTATGGTGGAGATGAATTCATTATTTATTTGCCAAATATTGAAAAAGAAGATCTTTATTTAATTATGCAAAATATTTTAAAAAATATTCATCATGCAACAATCAAAGGGTATGAAAGTGTTCAATTTTCTATGAGTGCAGGGATTACAATGTATCAAACAGGGACAATTGAAGAAGCAGTTTCTTTGGCAGATCATTTATTATACCATGCTAAAAGAAAAAAGAATTGTATATTTACAGAATTAGATCATCAGTATTATTCTGATAGAAATGATACTAAACAAACAATTCTTATTGTTGATGATTCTGAGTTAAATCGTGCAATTCTTTATGAAGTATTAAAAGATGATTTTTATTTATTGGAAGCTACAAATGGGCAAGAATGTATTGACTATATTAAACAATATGGTTCGGGAATTTCTTTGATTTTATTAGATATTATTATGCCTGAAATTGATGGCTTTGATGTTTTACAATGGATGGAACAAGAAAAATGGTTAGATGATATACCTGTTATTTTAATTTCAAGTGAAGATTCAGCAAATATCATTAATAAAGGTTTTGTGATGGGAGCATCTGATTACATTAAAAGACCTTTTGATTATCGAATTGTTTATCGACGTGTTTATAATATAATTAAACTCTACGCTAAACAAAAAAGATTAATGGATTTATTAAAAAAACAAGTAGAAAAGAACTAAACGTTATTAATGATTTTATCGTATTGAATTTGGAAAATATATTTGATTTTTATCATAATGTTTTTATGGACTGGATAAACATCACAGTGGTCAAGCTTTGAGGTTTATCCTTTTTTCTGTAAATTATTTTGATTTTAAGAAGATGATATAACATTTGTGAAAATAATAGAATAGTTAAAAAAGTTGATAACCAACAGAAAAAGCCAAAAGTTGATTTCCTGAGTTATTTGTAGCTCAAGAAATCCTCAAGTTTTTCAATTAATTGAATTATAGCGATGCTATAATTTTTTTTATTAAAATCTTTGTTTAAATATGGTAAAATATTTTAAAGGAAGTTGGTGACGATATGAAAAGAAAAGCAATTTATAAACTTTCTTTTAAAGAATATTTAAAAGCAATAATGATTTTTATTGTTTTTATAATGATTTGTTCTATTTCGTTTTTCTTTTATATAAAAAAAGATATAGAAAATGAATCTGTTAATAAAGTGGTTGTTAAGACAGAAAAACAAACTGAAAGTTTAAAACAGTATATAGATATTCAATATCGATATCTTGAAGGTATTGGTAATCATATAAGTCAGCAAGATTTATTTTGCGAAGATAATATAAATTTAATTCATTCCATTAAAGAATATACAAAATTAGAAAATGTTGGAATTATTGATAAAAATGGAGAAAGTCATTATGATAATGGTGCCGTAAAGAATGTAAGTCATCGTGAATATTTTCAAGAAGCACTAAAGGGAAATAGAGTCTTAAGTGCTCCACTTGAAAGTGTTATTGCAGGGAAGACACGTGTTATTATAGCGGTACCTATTTATGATCAACAAAAAGAAATTGTAGGAGTTATAGGTGGTAGCTATGATATCGGGGATCTAAATAAAATTGTTTTTAGAGGTATTTATGATGGAAAAGGATCGGCCTTTCTTGTTTCTAAAGAAGGGCAGTTGATTACTTATGATAATGCTGTTAAAAATAAAGATTTTTTAGCTTCTGAAAGTATTTATAGTTATTTTGCTGAATACAATGTTTTATCTCCGGATGATCTTCAAAGTTTAAAACAAAAATTTATTAAACAAGAAAAAGGTTATATGACTTTAAATCATAATAATAAAACATCTTATATGGCTTATTATCCATTAAAAATCAATGATTGGATCATGTGTTATAACATTGATGTAGATGTAGCACAGGAATCTTATACATTTATCATTTATGCTGAATATTTACTTTTTGCTTTATTTGTTTTTGCGTTAGTGATTTTGTTATTTACAATTTATAAAGTAAACAATAAACATCAAAAAAGATTATTAGAATTTACACGTATCGATGCATTAACAGGTATAAAAAATAAGGAAACATTGCAAAATGAAATTAGTACATATTTAAAAAATGACTCTTCTCAACAATTAGGGGCACTTTTTATGATCGATGTTGATAATTTTAAAACAGTAAATGATTTAAATGGCCATGTTATTGGTGATGAAGTTTTAAAAAACTTTGGCTCAATTTTAAAAGAGTCTTTTACAATAGAGGATATTGTAGGGCGTGCAGGTGGCGATGAATTTATTGTTTTTGTTAAAGATATTCAAGAGCATGGAAATGCGATAAATAAAGCCCAAGAAATATGTCAAAAGATAAGAAATATTGAAATTGACAATTTTAAAGGAACAATTTCTTGTAGTATTGGGATTGCCTTTTATCCTGAACATGGAACAACATTTAAAGGCTTGTATAATTTAGCTGATCAGGCTTTGTATCAAACAAAGAATCAAGGTAGAAATGGTTATACATGTTATACAAAATAATAAATTATAGATAAAAACTATCAAATTGATAATTTTTATCTATTTTTATTTATATAAATAGAAATGTATACTGTAGAACTAAGGGAGAGAAGAAAATGAAAAAATCTTATGTATATTTATTGACAACATTTATGTTATGGGGAAGTTTATATGTTGTCAGCCAATTTGTTTTAGGAAAGATTCCTACGTTTACAGTAGCAATGTTTCGCTATTTAATTGCTTTTATAGCACTAAGTTTAATCTCGTTAAAAAGTGAAAAAGAAAAAATAGAAAAAAGTGATTATAAATATTTCTTTATTATGGGATTTATTGGTTATTTTATTTCTGTTGATTGTCAACTTTTAGGAACTAAGATTGCCGGTGGATCAATGGCTTCACTTATTAATTCATTAAATCCAGTGATTATTAGTGTGATGGCAATGATTATTTTAAATGAAAAATTAGAAATGAATAAAATTGTTGGTATTGTATTATCGTTGGCTGGGGTTTATATGATTATAGGTACAGGAGCTAATATTCAGTTTTTAGGAGTTCTTATTTCTTTTATTGCAGTTATTGGTTGGGCTTTTATGTCTGTTATTTCAAGAAAGATTTCTAATAAATATAGTGCATTAACACTTACAAAAGTATCCATGTTGATTGCAACAATTTGTAATATCCCCGTGTCATTTTTAGAAGTACAAATGACACATCCTCTTATTCAAGTAGATTTAGGTGCTGTTTTAGGACTTGTTTATATGGGAGTTGTTTGTACGGCATTTACGAATATTTTATGGAATAAAAGTTTATCATTATTGCCTGCTAATACTTGTAGTGCTTTTTATCCAATTCAAACATTAACTTCTTCATTTTTAGGAGTTGTTGTTTTTCATGAGGTTTTGACAACTTCATTTGTATTGGGATCAGCTTTTATTATCGTTGGTGTTTTAATTAGCTTATTATTTAAAAAACGTACTCGAAAAGAAAAAGAAGTCCTAGTATAATCATATTAGGTGATACACATGAATTTATATCAATTACGTTATTTTACAACATTAGCACAAGAAGAACATTATACAAAGGCAGCTTTAAAATTACATATTACTCAACCGAGTTTAACGCATGCCATTCATTTATTGGAAGATGAACTAGATGTTGCGTTGTTTGAAAAAAAGGGAAGAAATGTTGTTCTAACAAAGTATGGAAAACTTTTTTTAAAAGAAATCGAGCCAATTCTTAATCGTTTAGATGATTCTATAGAAAATATTAAACAAATTTCAAAAGGAAAAGAAACTTTAAATATTGGTTTTGTAAGAAGACTAGGGATGAGCTATATTCCCCAACTGATTTCTTCTTTTCAAAATGAAAATGTGACCTTTCAATGCCATAGTGGTTTTTCTTATGATCTTATTCATGATTTAAAGAAAAATGATTTAGATATTGTTTTTTGTTCCTATGTAGATGATCAAGATATATTTTTTAAACCTGTTATAACACAAGAGTTTTATGTAATCGTCAGTCTTAATCATCCACTTGCTAAAAATGATGAAATTGATTTAAAACAAATAGAAGATCTACCTTTTATTACTTTTACTAAAAATAGTGGAATTCGTCCAATGATCGATCATCTTTTAGAAAAGGCAAAAATACATCCTCATATATCAATGGAATTAGAGGAAGATGAAGTCGTTGGTGGTTTTGTAGGTCATGATTTAGGGGTAGCGATTGTTCCTGATATGGCAGTTTATGATTTGTTGCCAATCAAAAAAATAAAAATTAAAGATATAGATGAAAAACAAACATTTTATATGGCTTATTTAAAGAATACGCAAAAATCAAAAGCATTTCTTGAATTTATTGAGCATGTAAATTGTGATGTATTGTAGAAAAACAAGTCTTTTTTCTAAAATGGAAAGAGATTTTTTTTAATTGATTAAAAATGATACACTATCATTTGTAGTAGAGAAAGTCGTATGGAATATAAACTAATAGCTTTTGATATAGATGGAACATTATTAAATTCTAATAAACAAATTTCAAAGAAAACCCAAGAAGCAATTGCTAGAGCAGTTGCGCATAATAAAATTGTGATTTTAAATACAGGAAGAAACCCTGCAGAGCTTGAAGAATTTTATGATATTTTACCAGGTGTTCGTTATTTAAATTGTATCTCAGGCGCACTTGTTTATGATTTAAAAGAAAAGAAAGCCTTATATCAAAAAAGTTTTGATGAAGATATTTTGAAAAATATTTATTAAAAGAGTAACGGAAGTTACTTTTTTTATGCTAGGATAAAAACAAAGGAAGTGGTTAAGATGTTTAAAAAACAAAATAACATGACGGTCATGGATTTTACAGGAATTTATGAAAATGAAAAGTTTTATAAACATAAAAATATTAGATGGCTTGATTTACATGAATTACAAGGTGTTTATGGTTATTGTAGTCAAGAAGCAAGAAGAACAATAGAAGCTAAAATAAGTAATCTATCTCCTGAAGGTATACATTTTATAGATTCTGGTAATTTTCACTATGTTAGTGAGTTTTGGATAGAAAAAATGAAACATGATTTTATTTTAGTTGTTTTTGATCATCATAGTGATATGATGCAACCGATGTTTGATGATATTTTAAGCTGTGGATCTTGGATTTTAAATAGTTTAGAAAATAATAAATATTTAAAAAAAGTGATTTTAATAGGTATTGATGAAAAACAGGTTTCATTGATTAAACGTCAAGATAAGGTTCTCTATTTAACAGATGATGATTTAGAAAATAGAGAAGTGTGGAAAAAAGTTGATGATTTATTACGTCAATATCCTTTATATATTTCAATTGATAAAGATGTTTTGAGTCAAAATGTTATTCAAACAGATTGGGATCAAGGTTCTATGCAACTCATGGAATTTAAAATATTACTCGCTTATTTATTTAAAAACAGTCAAACAATTGGAATTGATATTTGTGGAGAATGTGCTAATGAAGTAGGACAATTAAATGAAATTAAAGAAGATGATGCTTTTAATGAAAAAATACTTTCCTTTTTAAAAAAAGAAGAGGATTAAGTAAAAATTCTTAATCCTCTTTTAAAGTATTATGAAACATATTTAAAAGTAATTCTACAAAGATTACAACAATCGATTGTAAATCAACAATTGATTGTTTTGATAAAGTATATCCTGGAAGAATAAGTGTATTTTCAATTAATAATTTAGGCTTTGGATTTAAAGTAATCATATACGTATTTTTAGAGGCGTTTGTAAGGTCAAAAAAACGAGAAACATTATTTTGATTACCTTCAATAGAAAAATAAATCAAAAGGTCATCTTCATGAATTGTATTATAAAGATGACTTGCTTGCATATAATCATAAGCAAAATAAGTATTAATACCTAAATCTTGTAATCCTAAAACTAAATGCTTTGCTGGTAAAGATGAATAATGAACACCAATGATATAGATGTTTTTGGTATTTTTTATTTGTTTAATAAGTTGGTTGAGCTTATTTTGATCAATGTTATTGAATTGACGAATGACTGATAAATATTTAGATGTTAATTCATCAAATAGATTTTCAGAATTTACTTCAACATGTTCTTGATGCAAATAATGAAGCATGTCAAAACGAAAATCTTTATAACCTTTATAACCTAAAACTTGACAAAATCTTAAAATTCCAGAAGTTGAAACTTGACATAGTTCAGCAATTTTAGTAATCGTCGCTGTTTCAATAGCTGTAGGGTTTTGAACAATATAATCGTAAACTTTACGTTCTGTTTTAGAAAAATCATTTTTATGTAAGTGGATGGTTTCCATTAAATTCATAGTCTCACCTCATGTTTATTTTATATAAAAATGATAAAATTGTCAAAATAATATGTAACTATTGACAAAAGAAAATAATAAGATTATGATTTATTTGTAAAAATTATCAAAACAAAATGTAAAAAGTTACAAGGAGACTATTATGAAACAATTACCAGAAGGATTTTTATGGGGTGGCGCAACTGCTGATTTCCAATATGAAGGAGGATTCAATGAAGGAGGAAGAGGACTTTTATCACATGACTTTGAAACAGATGGATCAATGGAAAATCCAAGACATCATACATTTCAAATGCCTGATGGAACAATTTTAAAACCAAGAAGTTCATTTTTCTATGCTGATCCTGTTCCTAATGAAGCGAAGCCAGTTTTTTTAGATGATGAATATTATCCAAGTCATCAAGCGGTTGATTTTTATCATCATTATAAAGAAGATATTGCTTTAATGGCAGAAATGGGATTTAATGTTTTCCGTTTTAGTATTTGTTGGAGTCGTATTTATCCTTTGGGAGACGAAGAAACACCTAATGAAGAAGGATTAAAATTTTATGATGAAGTTATTTCGGAACTTGAAAAACATCATATGGAACCACTTATTACTATTTGTCATGATGAAATGCCAATGCACTTAGCTTTAAAATATGGTGGATGGTCAAATCGTTTTGTTATTGATTGTTATGTAAAATATTGTAAAACACTCTTTGAAAGATATGGAAAACGTTGTAAATATTGGTTGACATTTAATGAAATCAATGCTGTTAGAGGATTTGGGCCATGCGGAACAAAAGAAAGTGATGGAAAAGTGAGATATCAAGCAGATCATCATATGTTTGTTGCTAGTGCTAAAGCTGTTATTTTAGGACATCAAATGATGCCAGGTAGCATGTTTGGAACAATGTATGCAATGAGTGAACTTTATCCAGCAACGTGTAAACCAGAAGATATGTTTAAACGTCTTCAAGCAAGAAGAGAAAACTGGTATTTTATTGATACGATGGCAAGAGGTTATTATCATCCTTATGCTAAAAGTGTGTGGAAACATCATGGCTTTGATTCATTAGAAATCACAGAAGAAGATAAAGAAATTTTAAAAGAAGGACAATTAGACTTTGTTTCATTTTCTTATTATCGTTCAAATACAGTAAAAAAAGATGATCCATGGTTTAATGTTGGAGGTTCTTCAAATCCTTATTTAGAAAATACACCTTGGGGATGGCCTGTTGATCCACTTGGGCTTAGACATTGTATGAATGAAATTTATGATCGTATTCAAAAACCAATTTTTATCGTAGAAAATGGTATGGGAGCTATTGATCAAGCAGATGAAAATGGATATGTTGAAGATGATTATCGTATTGATTACTTACAAAAACATTTATCAGCTATGGCTGATGCGATTAATGAAGATGGTGTTGGATGTTTAGGATATACGATGTGGGCACCAATTGATCTTGTTTCTTTATCAACTGGAGAAATGAAAAAACGTTATGGATTTATTTATGTTGATATGGATGATAAAGGAAATGGAACTTTAAAACGTACAAAGAAAAAATCATTTAATTGGATGAAACATATTATTGAAACAAATGGGGAAGCCCTTGATGAAAAGCTCTAGCAATCAGCTAGAGTTCTTTTCATTATTGACACTTCTTTATAATTCCTATAATATTAGTAGGAAAAGAGAGGTACCTTATGATTTATTTAGACTATGCAGCCAATACACCAATAGAAAAAGAAGTACTTGATACGTATTATCAAGCAACCATGAAATATTTTGCTAATCCTAATGCAAGTCATACACTAGGATTACATGCAAAAGAAGTTATTGATCAAACAACAAAGCACATTGCTGAACAATTACATGTTTTACCTGAAGAAATCATTTATACATCAGGAGCTAGTGAAGCCAATAACCTTGCAATCAAAGGTATTTTAGAAAGATATAAACATCGAGGTAAACATGTTTTAATTTCACCTTTAGAACATAATTCAATTTTATCAAGTCTTACAAAAATGCAAGAAAATGGTTTTATTGTTGAAATGATTCCTTTAAAAGAAGATGGACAAGTCAATGTTGAAAAAATGAAATCAATGATTCAAGAAGATACGATTTTAGTAAGTGTTTGTAGTGTGGATAGTGAACTTGGAATTAGACAACCGATTGAAGAAATTGGAGAAGTTTTAAAAGATTATAAATATTGTTTTTTTCATAGTGATGCTTCTCAAGCAATTGGTAAAGTAGCTATTGATTATCGAAATGTTGATTTGATTACTATTGCACCTCATAAGTTTTATGGTATGTTGGGAACTGGTATGTTAATTAAAAAGAAAAAAGTTGGTTTAAAAACACAAATTGATGGGGGAAAGTCAACAACTGTTTTTAGAAGTGGAACGCCTGAACTGGCACATATTGTATCGATTGAAAAAGCTTTAGAGATTGCTCTTTCCAAACAACAAGAACGAGAAATTTATGTAAAATCAATCAATCATCAAATGCTTGAACAATTAAAACAATATGATCAAGTATTAATAAATCGTACAAAATATTCTTTACCTCATGTTATTAATATTTCCTTAAAAGGAATGAAAGCTACAAAATTTGCACAAATGCTCGATCAACAAGGTATCTATATTTCTACTAAAACTTCATGTTGTCCTGTAGAAACACCTTCTAAAATGGTTTATGCGCTTTATCAAGATCGTCAAAGAGCGATGTCTTCTTTTAGAATTAGTTTATCGCATTTAACAACAGAAAAAGAAGTTCAAGATTTTCTAAAAATCTTTGATCAATGTTACAAGGAGTGCTTTGGAAATGGAAAAATATAAAGAAATAGAAAGAAGTATCATAAAAACATATCGTAAAGAAATTTGGTCTAAATTTATAAAAGCTGTTAAAAATTATCAACTTATCCAAGAAAATGATAAAATTATGGTTTGTATTAGCGGTGGAAAAGATTCTTTTTTAATGGCTAAGTGTATTCAAGAATTACAAAGACATGGGCGTGTTCCTTTTGAAGCTCATTATGTTGTGATGGATCCAGGATATAACAGTTATAATCGTGATTTTATTGAAGATAATGCAGATTTATTGAATGTACCTATTAAAATCTTTGAAAGTAATATTTTTGATGTGGTTTCAACAGTTGATAAAAGTCCATGTTATTTATGTGCAAAGATGAGAAGGGGCTATCTTTATAGTAAAGCACAAGAGTTAGGATGTAATAAAATTGCTTTAGGACATCACTTTGATGATGTGATTGAAACAACACTTCTTTCGATGTTTTATGGTTCTGAAATCAAAACGATGATACCTAAATTACATAGTGAAAACTTTGAGGGATTAGAGCTTATTCGCCCTTTATATTTAGTAAAAGAAGAAAGTATTATTTCTTGGCGTAAACATAATGATTTGACTTTTATCAATTGTGCATGTCGTTTTACTGAAGGATGTTCTTTAATTAATGATGGAACAAGTAAAAGAAAAGAAGTCAAAGAACTCATTAAAACAATGAAACAAGTAAACCCAAATGTTGATCAAAATATTTTTAAAGCTTTAGATAATGTTAATTTAGATTGTATTTTAGGAACGAAAAAGGATAAAGTTTACCATAGCTTTTTAGAGGATTATGAAAAATAAAGAAATTATAAAAAAAGCTTTTGAAAAATCGATACCTATTATGTGTAGTTATCTTTTTGTATCGATTGCTTATGGAGTGATGATGAACGAAGCGGGCTTTTCTTGGTATGTAGCATTACTTGTGAGTTTTTTGATTTATACGGGTGCTTTTCAATTTCTTTTGATTACTTTATTAAGTGGGGGAACTTCTTTAGTTACAATTGGTGTTACAGCTCTTTTAATGAATAGCCGACAACTTTTTTATAGTTTATCTTTTATAGATGTTTTTAATAAAATGAAGCAAAAATGGTATATGATTTTTACCATGACTGATGAAACTTATGCGGTTAATTGTAATCTAGAAGATCAAGATAAAGAACAAGTTATGTTTTATATCGCACTTTTTTCAAGATGTTATTGGCTTATTGGAACTGTTTTAGGAGCGGTACTTGGTAATTTGATTCCGTTTGATTTAACAGGAATTGATTTTTGTATGACAGCCTTGTTTATTATTATTTTTATGGATCAATTAGAGAAAAATAAAGATCATTTTCCTGCTGTTGTAGGAATTGTTATCGCTATTATTTGTTTGATTGTTTTTGGCAGTCAAAACTTTATGTTACCTTCATTGATTATTTCTTCAATGATTTTACTTGTTAAACAAGGAGGAACATCTTATGAATAGTTATGTACTTTCAGCAATTATTCTTTCTGCTTTAATTACTTTTTTATTAAGAGCTTTTCCTTTTCTTTTATTTAAAGAAAAAGAACTTCCTAAATGGTTAGAAAAACTAGAAAAGCATTTACCAATGACTATTATGGCAGTTCTTATTGTTTATTGTCTAAAAGATTTAAAAACGCAATTAACAACACTTTTTATTCCTTATCTTTTAGCGTGTTTAACAGTTGTTTTTACTTATAAATGGAAAAAGAATACTTTTTTAAGTATTATTTTATCAACTCTTGTTTACATGATTTTTATCCGTCTATAGTTTGTTAAAAATATCACAAGCTATAGATTTTTTATTTTGGTAGTGCTATAATTATATCAACACTTAAAAATTGTATTTAAGGAGGAAATATAAATGGGATTTTTAACAGGTAAAACAGCAATTATTACAGGAGCAGGACGTGCTGTCTTAGAAGATGGAAGTTGTGGTTCTATTGGTTATGGAATTGCGACAGCTTATGCTAAAGAAGGAGCTAATCTTGTCATTACAGGACGTAATGTTAAAAAATTAGAAGCTGCTAAAGAAGAATTAGAAAGATTATATGGTATCAAAGTTTTAACAGTTCAAGCAGATGTCAATGCTGGTGCTGATAATGAAGCCGTTGTTAACAATGTTGTTAAACAAGCAATGGATACTTATGGAAGAATCGATGTTTTGATCAATAATGCGCAAGCATCAGCATCAGGAGTAACATTAGCTGATCATACAACAGAACAATTTGATCTAGCAATGTATTCAGGACTCTATGCAGCCTTCTATTATATGAAAGCATGTTATCCATATTTAAAAGAAACAAAAGGATCAGTTGTCAACTTTGCTTCAGGAGCAGGATTATTTGGAAACTATGGACAATGTTCATATGCTGCTGCCAAAGAAGGAATCCGTGGATTAACACGTGTAGCTGCTAATGAATGGGCAAAAGATGGAATCAATGTCAATGTGGTATGTCCTTTAGCTTGGACGGCACAATTAGAACAATTTGAAAAAGCATATCCAGAAGCCTTCAAAGCAAATGTTAAAACACCACCAATGGGACATTTTGGAAATAATGAATTAGAAATTGGACGTGTCTGTGTACAACTTGCTAATCCTGATTTTAAATATATGACAGGAGAAACACTTACATTAGAAGGTGGACTTGGATTAAGACCTTAATAATTAATCACTCTTAGGAGTGATTTTTTTATGTATTCTTTTATAATGAATATATAGGAAAGAAGGAATGGTTATGAAGTATGCATTAATTAATGGAAAAATTTTAAATGGTCATCAGGATATGGAAGTAGAGACAGGGAAAGCAATTTTTATTGAAAATGAAAAAATTGTGGCTATTGAACCTTATCGTAATTTAGATAAATCTTATCAAATTATTGATTTACAAGGAAAATATATTTTACCAGGACTCATCAACATGCATGTTCATCTTGCAGGAAATGGAAAACCACAAAAGAAACAAAAAGATAATGAAAAGACAGTTAAAATGTTGATGTCTAATCCATTATCACGAAAAATTACGTATAAAGTGGTTTCTAATTTCGCTAAGATCGAATTAATGAGTGGGGTAACAACAATTCGTACAGTTGGAGGAATTGCTCATTATGATTCTAAATTAAGAGATGAAATTTTAAAGAGAAAAGTTATTGGTCCAAGAATTGTTGCCAGCAATGAGGGAATTTCTGTTCCTCATGGTCATATGGCAGGATCAGTCGCCATTGCTGCCCATAATAATGAAGAAGCTCTAGCCTTAGTGGATAAAGCAAAAAGTCAAAATGTTGATTTGATTAAACTTATGATTACTGGCGGGGTTTTAGATGCAAAAGAAAAAGGTGTGCCTGGCGAATTAAAAATGCCTCCTGAAATGGTAAAAGCTGTTTGTGATAGAGCACATCAACTTGGTTATAAAGTAGCTGCTCATGTTGAATCATCTGAAGGGGTACGAGTAGCTTTAGAAAATGGTGTTGATTCGATTGAACATGGAGCAAAATTAGATGATGAAATGATTGCTTTATTTAAAGAAAAGAAGGCTTTTTTATGTACGACGATTTCACCAGCACTTCCGTTTGCGTTGTTTGATCCAAGTATTTCCAATATTTCAGAAATAGAAAAATACAATGGTGAACTCGTTTTCAATGGTATTATTGATTGTGCAAAGCAAGCATTAGAAAATGATATACCTGTTGTTTTAGGAAATGATGTAGGATGTCCATGGGTGAGTCAATATGACTTTTGGCGAGAACTTTATTATTTCCATAAATATATTGGTGTTTCTAATCGTTTTGCTTTATATACAGCAACTTCACTTGCTTCTAAATACGCTGGTCTTGAAAATATTACAGGAAGTATTGATGTTGGTAAGGATGCAGATATGATCGTTGTAAGTGAAAATCCTTTAGATGATTTAAAAGCTTTAAGATATGTTGAAAAAGTATTTACACGTGGTAAATTAATTGATCATCCAAAGGTAAAAATCAATAAAACAGTAGAAATAGAATTAGATAAGTATTTATAAGGAGTTAGTTATGAACAGAAAATTTTTCTTTTTTGACATTGATGGAACATTAGCAGTAGGAACACCAGGAAGACAATACATTCCTGAATCAACAAAAAAAGCAATTCGCATGTTAAAAGAACAAGGTCATTTTGTGGCTATTGCGACAGGAAGAAGTTATGCAATGGCAGTCGATCATATGAGAAGTCTAGGTTTTGAAAATATGGTGAGTGATGGTGGTAATGGAATTACAATTGATAATGAACTTATTACCATTAAACCATTAGATTATCAAAAATGTTTAAATCTCATAGATGAATGTAAAGAAAAAGGATTTATTTGGGCTATTTCACCAGATAATAAAACAAGAAGATTGGCACCGGATTCTCGCTTTTATGATTTTACACATGATGTCTATATGGATACTGAGGTTGTAGATGGTCTTGATCCTAGAAATTATGATCAAATTTTTAAAGTTTATGTAGCTTGTTTTGCACCTGAGGAACAAAAATTAGAAACACTAAAAGAATTACCTTGGTGTCGTTTCCATAAAGAATATTTATTTGTAGAACCAGGTGATAAATCAGTTGGTATTAAAATGATGGTTGATCATTTTAAAGGTGATTATAAAGATATCGTTGTTTTTGGTGATGAAAAAAATGATTTAAGTATGTTTAGAGATGAATGGACAAGTATTGCGATGGGAAATGCTATTGATGAATTAAAAGAAAAAGCAACTTATGTAACTACACCATGTGATCAAGATGGTATTTATAATGCTTGTGTACATTTTGGGTGGATCCAAGAATAATTTCATTTTTTCTAAAAAAATTGAAAAACTTCAAGACTTTGTCACGCATTTATTTATGTCACTTTTGAAAAGTTAGAAAAGATATTTAATTTAAATAGAAATTTTGATATGTGGTTGACTAATAAGACTTTTCATACTGTTGGTTATTAAGATCATAAACAATATCTTCAATATCCTGCAACTTTTTGTAATGTATAAAAATCTTATGATAAAGGAAATTGCGTGGCAAGATATCATTTTTTACAATGTCCTGATGCTGAGTTTACGAAGAAATATAATTTAATGCATGTACTTCTACTATTTTGTAATGCTGATTATTGGGGAATCAGCCAACTTCATGGAACACTTATTCATCAAGGAACTTGTGTAAACTGTGATAAGTGTGATTATTGTATTGTTGGTAGTAAAAGTCCAATGGCAAAGAAATACGAAATAGTAAAAGATGAAAACGGATTTTTAGTGAGTCAAAAGATTTAATGATATGTTGGAGGAAAATCATGGAAAAATTATTTTTTGATACAGAAAAAGATGGTTTCTATGGGACTTATTATATAAACCCCAAGGAATCTTATTGTGCAATGATTGGAATGTTTGGGGATGATCCTAATGATTATATGGCAAAGTGTGGTGCTAAATGGCTTCATAAAAATGGTGTCAATGTTCTTTGCATGTCACCGAGTAAGAAAGATTATAGTCATGTCAATTATCCGTTAGAAAGAATAGAAACAGCGATTCAATGGTTAAAAAATAACGGAAATAAAAAAATTGGTATTGTAGGAATGAGTACAACGGGGATGGATGCACTTGTGGCTGCTTCATTTTTTTCGGATATTACTTTGACCTTTGCACTTACACCAAGTGATTTTATATGGCAAGGATTTGAACAAGGAAATAAAGATGGTTGTAAAGAATGGCCAATTCCCGGTGCATCAACACTTTCTTGGAAAGGGCAACCTTTAGCGTATATGCCATTTGTGTATGAACATCCAATTTATTGGCAAAAGGTTGAAGAAGAAACAAAAGGTTCTGGAGATATTGAACGAAGCACATGTTTATTTATTGATTCTGAAAAAGCAAGAGAACATACAGAGGAAGAAATGATTAAAGTTGAAAATATAAAAGGAAGTTTATTTCTTGTTGGGGCAGATGATGATTCTTTCTGGGAAACAGGAAAATATATTCGACGTATGGATCAACGTTTAAAAACACATCCTCACAGTTGTGAGTATACAACGCTTGTTTATGAACACGGAACACATTTTGTTTTACCAGAATCTTTACTTCGTAAAGCTTTACCGATAGGGCTTAAATTTGTTTTACGTTTTATTTTTAAAGCGGCTAAAGATTATCCTAATGAATGTGAAGCAACAAGAAAAGATATTGATGAAAAACTTTCAAATGCTTTAGAAAAATGGTGTAAAGAATAAAATTAAATGATGAGAATACGGAGTATATAGCTCCGTATTTTTTAAACTATGAAATTTAATAGTTACTACAAAAAAGAACACCTTTAATTTATATTTTAAAAAAAGAAATTGAGGGTGATTTTTAGATGGCAAAATATAAGAAAAAAATAGATGATGATATACGTTGTCCTCTTGAATATGGACTTACCTTATTTGGTGGAAAATGGCGTTCACGTATTATCTGTGTATTATTCGCTCATAAAAAATTACGATATAGTGAAATTCGCAAAGAAATGTATAATATTACAGATGCAGTACTGGCATCAACGTTAAAAGATTTAATAGAAGATGGTCTTATTGATTGAAAATCTTATGATGAAATTCCACTAAGGGTCGAGTATTCTTTAACGGAAAAGGAGGTATCTGTTGTTCCAATTCTACAAAGTATTTGTAAGTGGTCAGGAATTTTTTATAAAGAAGATAATGAAAATGAAATGGTTCAATGTCAAAAATGTGATCACCATGGATAGGAGAAAGTATGTTAAAATATACAGAAGAAAAAATATTTACACAAGAACAAGTACAACAATTATTTTTATCAATTAACTGGGTTTCTGGAAATTATCCTAAACGCTTATGAATTCTTCAACGGTACTTACTGTATGGGATGGTGATTTTCTTGTTGGGCTTATAAGAGTGTTAGATGATACGGAAATGTTAGCGCAGATCCATTATGTTCTTGTTCATCCTGACTATCAACGAAAGGAAATTGCAAGTAAAATGATTGGCTATATTAAGGAAAAATATAAAGATTTTATGTATCTTGAAGTGATGCCAGAAGATAAAAATAATATGTTGTTTTATAAGAAAAATGGCATTACGTTAATGGAAAATGAAATAGCAATGCAAATATGCAATGATATTCATGAATAGAATTAATAATGAAGAGAAAATACTTTTTAAAGTAGAGTACTCTTCATGTTTTTTGTTTATAATTAAAAGTATAGAAAAGGTTGACTCTCCCCTTAGGGGATAATCTATTATATAAAACAGAAAGGAATGTAACAATGTTAAAAATTGGTGAATTTTCAAAACTATCATATTTAACAATCAAAGCATTGCGCTTTTATGAAAAAGAGGGTCTTTTAATTCCTCAAAAAGTAGATCAGAAAACAGGTTATCGTTTTTATAAGACAAGTCAATTAACCGATGCAGCAATGATTAAGTCCTATAGACAATTAGGACTAACGATTGAAGAAATTAAAGAAATCTACAGTGGGGCAGATAAAAAGAAAATACTTATTTCTAAAGCAAAGATGTTAGAAAATCAAAAAAAAGACATTGAAGCATGTCTTTCTATCATTAATCATATTTTGGAAAGTGATGAAATGAGCTATCAAGTAACTGTAAAAGAAATACCTGAAACAATTGTTTATTATAGTGAAGTGAAAGTGAAAAAATACTCAGATATGATGAAAGTTATTCCAAGTCTAAAAAAAGAATGTCTAGAACTGAATCCACAAATAAAATGTACAAAACCATCTTATGAGTTTTGTGAATATTTAGATAAAGAACATAAGGAAACAGATATCATGATTTGCCGTTATGAGGCAGTAGAAAGCATCGGGAAAGAAAGTGCTCGAATTAAATTTAAAAAACTTCCAGCGACAAAGGCATTAAGTCTTTTTTATAAAGGTGCCTATGATGAAATTGGTGAAGCATATAGTTTTCTTATGAAATGTGTAGAAGATAATGATTATCATGTAAGTGGTCTTGCTAGAGAATGTTATATTGATGGTATTTGGAATAAAAAATCGGTTGATGAATGGCTCACAGAAATTCAACTTCCAATTATTTAGGAGATTAGAAAAATGACTTTTGATTTTAAAAAAGAATATAAAGAATATTATAGACCTAAAAATAAGCCTGAAATTATTAATATTCCGCAATTTAATTTTATTGCGATAAGAGGTAAAGGAAATCCTAATGAAGAAAATGGCATGTATCAACAAGCGATTCATATACTCTATGCTGTTGCTTATACATTAAAAATGAGTTATAAGACGGAATATAAAATAAAAGGCTTTTATGAATATGTTGTTCCACCACTTGAAGGCTTTTGGTGGCAAGAAGATAAGAAAAATGTGGATTATTTACATAAAGAAAAGTTTCATTGGATTTCAGTTATTAGATTGCCTGATTTTATTTCTAAAAAAGATTTTGATTGGGCAGTAGAGAGAGCGTCTATAAAAAAGAAAATAGATTGTTCAAAAGTAGAATTTTTTACTTTTGAAGAAGGTCTATGTGTTCAAATGATGCATCAGGGTTCTTTTGATGAAGAAGAAACTACGGTAGAAATAATGAATCAATATCTTCAAGAAAAAGGCTATCGAAATGATTTTAATAAATCAAGATTACATCATGAAATTTATTTATCGGATGCTCGTAAAGTGATACCAGAAAAATGGAAAACAGTGATTAGACATCCAATATGTAAAATTGATAAAAAATATGAATAAAGGGTTATTAAGATAAATGTATTGCATCTTATGTAAGAAGAAGGTTCTTTTGATTTTGTATTTTTAGATGAAGGTATTGATATGATACAAGAATCACAACATACTTTTATAGACAGTATAAAACTATAAAAGAAGTAATTGATACAGGAACACTTATCATGATGTTGACTAAAGCAGGTGCAGTTCTTTATTTTGAAAAGAAAAATATCACAAAAAGTCAATATGAAGGAATAAAAGAAATATTTGAAAAGAATAATATACTTTGCAAAATGAAAAAAATTAATTTCTAAAGAAAAATTAGATTCAAGACTGTTGAAAAAATCAACAGTTTTTCTTTTAGAAAGCAAAAATATTATATATATATATGTTATGGTTATTATTGTTTTAATTATGCTAAATTTGAAGCATATATCTTATGACGAAAATTAACCACTTATGTATATATTCTTTTAATAAATACGGTAATTAAATATAATTAATTATTATAGGAGGATTTATTGATGGAAATTAAGAAAAAATATATTATAGGAATTAGTGTTTGTGTTTTACTGATAGTTTCTGTGTTCTTTATATTTAATCAGGGAAAAAGCAATGAACAAGTTATTACAGAATATTTTGAACTTTTAAAAAAGAAAGATTATAAACAAATGTATCAAATGTTAGATCAAAAAACGGTTTATACACCTACACAGAAGTACTTTGTTGAAAAATATAAAGAAATCTATGATGATATAGGTGCAAATAATATACAAGTAAAAATATTAGACGAAAAAAATGATATAGTTAAATATCAAATATCCATAGACACTGTGGCTGGAATAATTGAATATAAAAATAAAATTGGAATTAGAAACGAACAAATTCAATTCAATAACAATCTTATTATGAAAGACTATAAAGATGGTTGCAAAATCAAAGCAACAACATATAATCCTGAAAAAAGAGGACGTATTTTAGATAGAAATGGAAAAGTACTTGCAGAAGATGAAAAGGGATATTCAGTTGGTCTTGTAAAAGGAAAGCTTAACGGTGAAAATGATTATGGACAAATCGCCAAATATTTAGAAACAGATGTTGAAACTATTCAAAAGAAAATGAGTGCTTCTTGGATCAAGGATGATTCATTTGTGCCGATTAAAACTGTTTCTGAAATCACAAAAAATGGTTTGGTCTATAATGGCATTTTAAATATCAGTGGTGTTAAAATTTCAACAGTCGGTATTCGTACTTATCCTTATGATAAAGTAGCTTCACATATTATAGGATATGTTCAAAATGTTAATGCTGAAGATTTAAAAAAACATAAAAATGAAGGTTACAATTCAACTTCAGTCATTGGAAGAAGTGGGATTGAAGCGGTTTATGAAAAACAATTAAGGGGAAGTAGTTCAGGAAAAATAGATCTTGTTAATAAAAATGATAAAGTTATTGAAAATCTTTGTGCAATAGAGATTGATGAAGGCCCTCAAGATATTACTCTAACAATTGATATTGATTTACAACAAAGTCTTTATAATGAATATCAAAATGATAAAAGTGCATCTGTTGCTATCAATCCAAAACCAGGAGAAGTGTTAGCACTTGTATCAACACCATCCTATTCAAACAATGATTTTGTTTTAGGACTATCAACAGATAAATGGGATGCTTTAAATAATGATGTCAACCAACCTTTGATGAGTCGTTATAAACAAACCTATATACCTGGTTCATCTATGAAGCCTATTACGGCAGCTATTGGTTTAGAAACAAAGATCATTGATCCTGATAAGGATTTAGGTGCTAAAGATAAATGGCAAAAGGACTCAAGTTGGGGTAATTATTATGTAACAACATTACACGCTCCTTCACCTAATAATTTAAAGAATGCAATCACATATTCAGATAATGTTTATTTTGCAAGAAGTGCGTTAAATATTGGAAAAGAGAATTTATTTAAATATTATAAAAATTTAAAGATCGGTGAAAAGATTCCTTTTGAACTGGCTTTAAATAGAAGTCAGTATATCAATAAAAATCAAAAAGTAAATGATCAATTAATTGCAGATAGTGGTTATGGACAAGGACAAATTTTGATGAATCCTGTACAACTTGCAAGTATTTATAGTGCCTTTGTTAATAATGGTTCAATTTATAGTCCACATCTTGTAAAAAAAGGAGAGCGAATGTGGATGCAAAGAGTTTTCAGTGATAAAACAATAAAAACAATCAAAGAAGATCTCATTAATGTTATTGCAGATGAAAATGGAACAGGACATAGCATCTTTCATGATAATGTGATTCTTGCAGGAAAAACAGGAACAGCAGAAATCAAACAAAGCCAAAGTGATACGACAGGAAAGGAGCTTGGCTGGTTTATAGTAATGACAACAGATAGCAAACAACCTCTTTTAATAACAACATTGGTAGAAGACGTTAAGGATAGAGGTGGTAGTGGTTATGTTGTTGAACATACAAAAACACCTTTAGATTTATATCTTTCTAAATAGTATTATCATATTTTGTTTTGAAATTAAATGATATTTTTAAAATAGAAGATTGATTACTTTATTCCAAACAAAATCAACTAGTGAAATAAAAGATTACATGGATATGCACTTCAAAGATTGGGCAAAAATTTATAATTTAAAAAATCTATGTATCACATTAGAAGATAGCATGGTAAGGTTAGCTAAAAAGAAAGTAAAAAAACATGAAGTCTTAAAATCAAAGTTTCTCATAAAGGGAAACTTTTTTTAATTAATAATAATTATAAGTTTGCTTCTTTATTTATAGGAATTTATAAGTTGTATAAAAATAGAGAAAAAAATAAAAATCACTCAATTTTTACAACATGTAAGTTTGAATGATTTTTATATATTATTAATAATAAAGTTTAATATTATATGAAAATTACATACTGTTATGGTAGAAGAGATAGAATGAATTCTATAGGTAATAGCACGCTAGTTTTTAGTACTTTTTATGCTTATGCTCAAATATATTATGACAATACAGGAAAATTAAAGAATCATGCCAATATATTATATGGGTCACGTGTTATTGTTTTTTTGTATTGTTTTTAAAAATAATCGTTGTGATAAATTCTTGAGAATTGGTATCAAATTTAAATTGTGCAAAACCATTATATTTTTTGGCGGCTTTTTGGATGTTAGTTAATCCAAAGCCATGATTAGCATTATCTTTTTTTGTTGAAATAAATGATCCATTTATTTCGGTTGCATATACACAACTGTTAGTAATTTTAATAATTTGATATTGATTATTGGTTTTTGTTTGTATTTTTATATACCTATCTTTACATTCTTCACAAGAATTTATAGCATTGTCAATAATGTTAGCATAAATGGTATTTAAGTCCATGGCGTTGATAAAACTTAAATCTAAGGGCCTGATTTCAAAATACATTTTAATATTAAAAAAATAAATTTTATGCAATCTACTTGTTAAAACTAAATCAATAAATTCGTCACCACTTCTAATATCTGAAAGCTCGCAAGTTTTATCATATAAAGAATTAACAAATTCATATGCTTCATCATACTTTTTTAAATAAAGCATACTCTTTAATGTTGAAAAATGATGTTTTAAATCATGTCGATATGCTTTGAAATCATAAATATTCTTTTTTAAAGAAGTATAATATTGTTCATTTTCTTTTATTCGCATTTTTTCAAAATCAAGTTCTTTTTTTATTTTATTTTTTTTAATGGTTTCTCCAAAAATATAAAAAGAGATGAGATTTGATATGATCAATAAGACTAACGAGAAAATTGTTAAAGCTGAATTTTTAGAATTTATAATGATTTCACCATTGCTTACATAAATAAAAATAATTATTGATAATGGTTGAAAAGATAAGAGTAAAGAATTTTTAAAATCAATATAATCTTCATCAATAATATATTTATATTTTTTAATTAGAAAAATAAATAAAAATAAAACAAACTTGCTAAAAAACATTTGTAAAAGTTCATTTTCATTTGCTAAAGGAAACAATTGAAAAATATGATATGTAATAGATTCAGAAAAAATCGATAGTCCTTCATAGATACTTAAAGAAAGTAATTTATAGATTAATTTTGAATTTGAAAATTTTAATATCAGTATTAAGTATGTAAAAAAAGAAATAGCAATATTTATTTGAATATTATTAAAGAAATTAGATAGACATTTTGTTAGAAAACATAATGTGTAGATGATGGTATATTCATGTTTATTATTGTTATTTGGTGAAAGTAGTGATTTATAGAAAAATGTAAAGATAAGTAGTTCAAGTACATTTGAAAAAAGTATCGTCATCATCATAATGTATCTCCTAACATATTCATGAACTTTTCTTCAAATTCTTTTCTATATTTACGAGATAAATAGACAGAATCTCCATTTTTTAAAATAACAATATCTTTTTCTATAGAAGAAACATATTTTAGATTTACCAAAACACCTTTGTATGTCAAATAAAAATAATATTCATTTAATAATAACATCCATTCTTTCATTGATTTTCTGATGGTGATTGTAAATTTGTTTTTTAAATGGATTGTTGATAAGTGACCGGTCATATCGATATAGCATATGTCTAAAATATTAATAGTATACTTTTTTTGTTGACAATCGATGAGGGTTATTTGAGCTTCTTTTTCATTTTTTCTTATTTCATCTAAATATTCAAAAAGTTTTTGTTTGTTAATAGGTTTTACTAAATATCTAAAGGCATTGACTTCAAATGCTTCAATGCTATATTCAGGATTGATAGAACAAAAAATAATTTTTACGTCTTTGTTTATATTATGTATCTCTTTAGCGAGTTGAATACCTGTTAAATCATCTAAAAGAACATCTAAAATAATATAATTAAAATCATCAATGCAGTGGAGCAGCTCTTTGTAGTCTTGATAAGTAAAAATTTCAAAAAAATAATTATTTTTTTTACAATATTCTAATACTAATTTTTTGATTTGTAATAAATCATTTTTTTCATTATCACATATGGCTAATTTCATCTATGATCACCCTTTTTCTTTGCAAACTAAATATATCTTATTATTATCAATATTTTTTGGCAATACTCAATTTATTTATTTTAAATTCTTATGATTTTATGAGAAAAAATAATGTTTGACATTGGCATAAATATATAGTACCTGACTTTGGTATCCAGCATTAAAATATAGTGATAGTAAAAAAGCAGTAGGAATTCAAGA
>NZ_JAJDKB010000158.1:0-363 GCF_020589955.1 Faecalibacillus sp. TM498 | reverse complement strand
ATTGACGTTGTGTTTTATTCTTTCCTGTTCAGTTTTCAATGTCCTCTCACTTGACTCTCTCGTCGAGTGCCCATTTATATTACCATCCTCTCTCCCTTTTGTAAAGCTTTTTCTTGCCCTTTTTTTATTTTTTTCTCTCTTTCCCTCTTTTTCTGCCTTTATATCAACGTTTTTTATCCCACTCTTTTTTTACCTTTTTCTCTTCTTTGTCTAATATACTGTGTTTTTACAACAAAAAAGACCTTTTCAGTGGCCTTCTTATTAAAATTATTTATCATCTTATTAATTTGCTATTCTATTGACAAATTTGAAGTGAACTGAAAAAGTTGGACAACTTAGGAGGTTCACTTTTTATTATGGCTA
>NZ_JAJDKB010000157.1:0-383 GCF_020589955.1 Faecalibacillus sp. TM498 | reverse complement strand
GATAGAGACAACCTTCTCTTGATTGATACTTATATGCCACGTAATCAACTAAACCATGTCAGAAAGCATAATCTGCTGACTCATCACAATATCTATCTTCCATTTATTGATGCTGTTGTAAGAGAAAAAGGGCTTAAGAATCTAAGCAAGATAGAATTAGCTATTTATACTTTATATCATGGGATAACAGATGATATAATAGCTTTAAACAGTGAGGTGGTTATCATGATGAAAGAAAAGATGGATCAGTTCAATGAAGATGAAGAACTAGTATTAGCAGCGAGTAAAAGACAGCTTGTCAAAATACAACATCATCAAGAGAAAATAAGAATACGACAAGAAGGTAAAGAAGAAGGCTTAAAAGAAGGAGAACTTCTTAAAGC
>NZ_JAJDKB010000156.1:0-389 GCF_020589955.1 Faecalibacillus sp. TM498 | reverse complement strand
ATTTTTTATAGTGATCAAATGTAAGCATTGATCTATTTTTTATTGATTATTTCATATAAGCTCATTTGTTTTTCAATGCCTTAGCTCAGGTATTTGGTAGTAAAATATAATTATTGAATGTTACTACTATATATGAGAATAATTTATTAGATATTATAGAAATTGAGAAAATACGTATTATTTTGTATATAAATTATGTTTGAAGATATAAAAAAATTCTCTTTTTAGATATGAAATGAAGTATATAAACAACGAATAAGAAAAAGCAATAAAAAAAGATTAATGGAAAAAACGTTGATATAAAGGCAGAAAAAGAGGGAAATAGAGAAAAAAACCCGAATTGCAAGCAGAAACTGGAAATAAGAGAAAATAGGAACTAATTTTTATAG
>NZ_JAJDKB010000155.1:0-392 GCF_020589955.1 Faecalibacillus sp. TM498 | reverse complement strand
AGAAACATTGAAAAGTATACCATCAGAGATGGAACCTTATATCAATGATTGGAGACTACCTGTTGTCGACCTTAAAACAATGGATGCAAGAAAGCTTATGAATCGAAGATTAAGAGATGTCGTAGAAATTGATCAAAGTATGTTTGCAGGAAGTTATGATGGATTAAGAGAAAATCGTAAAATTGAAACAGAAAGCTTCATGATGGCGGCAACATTTACGTGTACAAATATTAGAAGAGAAGACTTATCAGAAGGAGATGAAATCAATATGTGCAAGGCAATGAATCAATTATTTCAAAGAATGAGAGATGAAGGAAAACTCAATACTTTAAAAGAACTGCTTAAAGTAAAATTAGGAACTTTATCAATTTTTTTAGAAAAACAACTTACAA
>NZ_JAJDKB010000154.1:0-392 GCF_020589955.1 Faecalibacillus sp. TM498 | reverse complement strand
CATCTGATCATCTTTTTGTCATCTTCATATTTGATGATGCGATTTTCAGCCATGGGAGGTCTGGAAGTGTATCTGGTAATGTAATTGACGCAATCATCAACATTATTGTCGTCATTGTCTTTTTCTTTCTTTTTAGCGTAGACATAAAAGCCGTTTACAAGTTCATCATAGAATCTCTGTTTAAGATAACGAAAATGTTTGAGCTTTTGTTTAGAAAGAAGATCAAGGACCTGATACATCCATGTCTTTCTGAGTTTTTCATAGGAAATAAAAGAAAAGTTCTTCATTTTATTTTTTTTGGTATCAAAAGCTTCTTCGCAAACAAGGCAGTGGATATGGGGATTCCATTTCAAATCTCTGCCAAAAGTATGTAAAGTCAAAACAGAACCGAA
>NZ_JAJDKB010000153.1:0-396 GCF_020589955.1 Faecalibacillus sp. TM498 | reverse complement strand
CCGGGATTCTCTACATTTTGTATCTCTACATCTAGATAAATTCTTTTCATTGTTCCATCAGCTTGTGGCAGATTGATACAGCATAAATAATCGAATTCCACTCTTCCATGATGAGCAATATCGATGACATTATTTAGCTGTTGGAAATAAGAATTCCCTTACTGCTCCTTCTTTCCTTTAATAAGTTCAATGATTTCTTCTAGAGATACATCCTCAGCTTCTTTAATAAATCCTTTAATGATTCTTCCTAAGATTTCAGGATGTCCTAATATTCTTTTACAGAGTTTATCGATCATGATAATATGGTCATTTGATGTGATTTCTAATACTTTTTCCATTTAGTTTTTCCTCCTATTATTATATAGACAATTTTTTGATCTTTTTCTTTTTATTTTT
>NZ_JAJDKB010000152.1:0-428 GCF_020589955.1 Faecalibacillus sp. TM498 | reverse complement strand
TTTGAAACCATTCCCTCTACCTTCATCTCCATGGAATTACGATTTCCAATTATGAGACCATTCTCGATTTCGAACTGTTCAAACATTGCTTATGATGAGTAAACATCATATAAACATTAGGTCCTTCAGTATTGTGTGTCCTACCTACTACGGCCTCAGCTGACTTCTTGTGACAAACCTTTTTTCGACCAACGGTACCATTACTGTTTTTAAAGTTTACTGGAATTCGTTGTCCACAAGACCTCCCGGGGTAATTCACTAATCCTCTAACTTTTACAACGTCTTGATTTACTGTCTTGGTTTTACGTTTACCTTTTGGACTTCGATTTGTAATGCAATCTCATCCACCATTTAGCCTTATATCAAGTTTCTGTTCGTACGCTCAAAAGAATCACTACACCACTTCCTCCATCCTTGCCATCACTGAC
>NZ_JAJDKB010000151.1:0-434 GCF_020589955.1 Faecalibacillus sp. TM498 | reverse complement strand
TTTTTATATCTTTTGAAACATACTTCTGCAAATTTAACAAAGAAATCAATTGTTTTACGGTTCATAAATCCACCGTATTCTTTAGCTAAATGATAAGGCATTTCAAAATGTGATAATGTAATAACAGGTTCAATACCATATTTTAATAATTCATCAAAAACATCATCATAGAATTGTAATCCTTCTTCGTTAGGTTCTTCTTCATCCCCTAATGGGAAAATTCTTGTCCAAGCAATAGAAGTTCTAAAACATTTAAATCCCATATCCGCAAACATAGCGATATCTTCTTTATAGTGTCCATAGAAATCAATTCCTACATGATTTGGATAATATTTTCCTTCTACAACACCATCAGTGATTTCTCTAGGTACACCATGTGCTCCTGCAGTCATGACATCCGCTACAGAATATCCTTTAGAAGTATTTAATACTCC
>NZ_JAJDKB010000150.1:0-449 GCF_020589955.1 Faecalibacillus sp. TM498 | reverse complement strand
AATTCTGTTTGATATTTATTTGGATAAAGCTTGACTGTTTCTGTTAATTGCATAGATATCACCTAAACGTTTTTTTGATCTTCAATATACTGCTTAATTACAGAAAATGGTGCACCACCTACTGTAGATACAAAATAGCTATTGGTCCATAGTGTTGGGATTCTTGATTTCAGCCAGGAAAACTCCTGTCTCAACACTCTGGAAGAGTAACCCTTGATTCTTTTAACTGCTTTGTGAATACCATATTGTGGATCTACTTCCATAAGCAAATGTACATGATCGGGCATGATTTCCATTTCAATGATTTCGACATTCAATTGATCACAGGTTTCTTTAATCAACTCCTTTAAGCGATCATCAACACCATCTACAAGAACGGGACGTCGATATTTTGGACAGAATACAACATGATATTTGCAGGAATAGGTCACATTATTATTCGATTTGTA
>NZ_JAJDKB010000149.1:0-472 GCF_020589955.1 Faecalibacillus sp. TM498 | reverse complement strand
GAATTTCACCTAATTCATTAGTCACATAATATCCGTTTTCTGAAATATCCATTGAGACAGCATCGCCTTTTTTATAAAGAAGTGTATTTCTTCCATCAAGTGAATAGATGTCTTCTTTTGCTGTTAATTGGAAAGTAACACCTGAAAGATTTTCTAATGTGTCTCTGTCTCTTTTTTGTACATGGATTTCACCATAAGGGGCAATATTAGTGACGTTCTTTGTAATAATGTATTCTTTAGTTGTTAGATCTTTTTGTTCAAGATTGATTTGATGTACTTTTTCTGAAAGCACATATCCTTCATTCGTTAAAGTTTCCTTTAATTCATATTTGCCCATGAATAGCGAATCAATGACAAGTTTTCCATTGGCATCTGTTTTTCCTTTGGCAACAGTAGCTCCTTTTGCATAGCGTAAACTACCATCAACTGCACTGTAGATATTTTCTTTGGCAGTTAATTCATATTCAACATC